>CAMWHY010000106.1 GCA_947174185.1 uncultured Lachnospiraceae bacterium
CCTTACTTATAGAATATTAAAACATTTTATTCAAATAGTAAATAGCATTTAAAGATTTTTTTACTAGGCTGTTTTTTATAAGAATTATACACCTTTTCCTAGACATTTTTCTGTTTAAGGGTTACAATGTGCAGAGAAAATACAAAAATATAAAATATGTAACAAACGAAAACGGAGGATATGAGGGATGAGAAAAGCGGCAGGGCAGGACGTAATGCAGCAGTTGGAGGCATTGACGGTAAGGGAGTATGGCAAGACTGTAAAGAAATGCAACGACAAAGAGATCTATTATGCGCTGCTTACACTCACAAAGGAGATGCTGCAGGCAAAGAAGCAGATTACAGGAAAGAAGAAAGTATATTATATTTCCGCAGAGTTTTTGATTGGTAAATTATTAAGTAATAATCTGATCAATCTGGGAATATACGATACATTAAATGACGGACTGGCATCCGCAGGAAAGAGTCTTGCTAAGATCGAGGAGATAGAGCCTGAGCCGTCTCTTGGCAATGGCGGACTGGGACGTCTGGCGGCATGTTTTCTGGATTCCATTGCCAGTCTGGGACTTCCGGGCGATGGTATCGGTCTGAATTATCATTTTGGATTATTTAAGCAGGTCTTTAAAAGGAATATGCAGACTGCGGAGAAGAATGACTGGATCGAGGATAACTCCTGGCTGAACAAGACGGATGTGACATTTACCGTGCAGTTTGGTAAGCAGAAGGTAACGTCAAGACTTTATGATATTGATGTTGCAGGATATCATAAGGGGATCAATAAGCTGCATCTGTTTGATCTTGAGAGCGTGGACGAGGGAATCGTAACGAAGGGGATTGATTTTGATAAGACAAAGATCAAGAAAAATCTGACATTGTTTCTGTATCCGGACGATTCCGATGAGGCAGGCAATCTGTTACGAATCTATCAGCAGTATTTTATGGTGAGCAACGGTGCACAGCTGATCATCAAAGAGCTGAAGGAGCAGGGCAGAGACCTGCATAAGATGAACCAGTATGCTGCGATCCAGATCAATGATACGCATCCCACGATGGTCATTCCAGAGCTGATCCGTATCTTGACAGAACAGGAAGGATTTAGTTTTGATGAAGCTGTCAAGGTGGTCAGCAAGACCTGCGCGTATACGAACCATACGATCCTGGCAGAGGCATTGGAAAAATGGCCGTTAAAATATCTGAAGAAAGTGGTTCCGCAGCTCGTACCGATCATTCAGGAACTGCATGAGCGTGTGGCTAAGAAGTACAAGGATGAGCGCGTATGGATCATCGATCAGGAGAAACGGGTGCATATGGCGCATATCGATATCCACTATGGCTTTGCCGTCAACGGCGTGGCAGCGATCCACACCGAGATCTTAAAGCAGACAGAACTTGCGCCCTTTTATAAGATCTATCCGAAGAAATTTAACAATAAGACCAACGGCATCACCTTCCGCCGCTGGCTCCTTTCCTGCAACCATGAGCTGGCTGATTATCTTACTTCGCTCATTGGCGACGGTTATAAGACGGATGCAAAGGAACTGGAAAAGCTGCTGGAATATAAGGGAACCAGAAAAGTTCTGGATCAGCTGGAGGCTATTAAAATGAAGAAGAAGCTTCAGCTCTGCGATTATGTAAAGAAGCATGAGAAGGTGACGCTGAATCCTGATTCCATCTTTGACATCCAGATCAAACGTATGCATGAATATAAGCGCCAGCAGATGAATGCGCTGTATATCATCCATAAATATCTAGAGATCAAGTCGGGGAAAAAGCCGGAGCGTCCGATTACATTTATCTTTGGTGCAAAAGCGGCGCCTGCTTATATCATTGCACAGGATGTTATCCACCTGCTTCTGGTTATGCAGAAGATCGTCAATGAGGATCCTGAGGTCAATCAGTACATGCAGGTGTTATTTGTAGAAAATTATAATGTCTCTTATGCGGAGAAACTGATCCCGGCATGCGATATCTCAGAGCAGATATCCCTGGCAAGTAAGGAAGCTTCCGGCACCGGCAATATGAAATTCATGTTAAACGGTGCGGTGACGCTTGGAACCGACGACGGTGCCAACGTGGAGATCCATGAGCTGGTAGGGGACGACAATATATTTATCTTTGGCAAGGATGCGGATACGGTCATCAGGCATTACGAAAAGGCGGATTATGTATCCCGCAGGTATTATGAAAAGGATCCGGTGATCCGTGAAGCGGTAGATTTCATCATTGGCGAACAGGCGTTAAAAGCAGGTAATAAAAAGTCTCTGGAGCGGTTGTACAATGAGCTGCTGAATAAAGACTGGTTTATGACATTGTTAGACCTGAAGGAATATATCAGGGTAAAGGATAAAGCCTTTAAGACTTATGAGAATCGTTCCAAGTGGAAGAAGATGATGCTTGTTAATATTGCGAAGGCGGGATTCTTCTCATCTGACCGGACGATTGCAGAGTATAACAGGGATATTTGGAAGTTAAAATAGAAGCAGCAAACGGTAATTAGGGCAAAATGGATGGCGACCTCCCGGAGGCGCCAAACCTTTAGAAAGGAAACAGGCAATATGAGAAGAAGTGGAATCTTACTTCCGATATCGAGTCTGCCATCTGCTTACGGGATTGGTTCATTTTCAAAAGAAGCTTACGAATTTGTGGATTTTCTGGCGGCGGCCGGTCAGTATTACTGGCAGGTTCTGCCTTTGGGACCTACCGGTTATGGAGATTCACCGTACCAGTCATTTTCCACATTTGCAGGCAACCCGTATTTTATTGATCTGGAAAAGCTGATCGAATATGGATGGCTGAAAAAAGAAGAATGTGATGAGGTTGATTTTGGTCACAATAGAGAAAAGGTCAATTATGAGAAAATCTACCGCGGCAGATTTAAACTTTTAAAAATAGCTTTTCAAAGAAGCGGCTGCATCGATCAAGAGGAAAATGAAAAGTATCGGGAATTTGTAGAGAAGAACAGTTTCTGGCTGGAGGATTACGCCCTGTTCATGGCGCTCAAGACAGCGCATCAAGGAAGGGGCTATATGACATGGCCGGAGGATATCAGACTTCACACGGAGACTGCGGTAGGAAAATACAGAAATGATCCGGAATATCAGGAAGAGATAGAGTTCCAGAAGTTCATGCAGTATCTGTTTTTCTGTCAGTGGTATGAGCTAAAACAATACGCTAATCAAAAAGGGGTATATATCATTGGGGATATCCCGATCTATGTTGCGCTTGACAGTGCTGACACCTGGGCGAATCCGGAGATGTTTCTGCTGGATGAGAAGCATATTCCCATTGCTGTGGCTGGATGCCCGCCAGATTATTTTTCCAAGACGGGGCAGCTTTGGGGCAATCCGCTGTACCGATGGGATTATCACAAGGAAACAGGCTATGCATGGTGGATGAGGCGTCTTGAGCAGTGCTTTGCGATGTATGATGTCGTCCGTATCGATCATTTCAGAGGATTTGACGAGTATTATTCTATTCCTTACGGAGATAAGACAGCGGAATTTGGTCACTGGGTAAAAGGTCCCGGGTATGATCTTTTTCAAACTATGAAACAGAAACTTGGAAAACATCCGATCATTGCGGAAGATCTTGGCTTTTTAACACCCAGCGTTAAAAGACTGGTGAAAAAGACCGGCTATCCGGGTATGAAGATCTTGGAATTTGCCTTTGATTCCAATGAAGATAATGATTACCTGCCACATAATTATGATAAAAACTGCATCGTCTATACCGGTACGCATGATAACGATACCACACTTGGCTGGTTTAAGTCGTTAAAAAGGACGGATAAGGCGTATGCACGGAAGTATCTGAATAACAGCAGACCGTCGAAGATCAACTGGGATATGATCCGGCTTGCCATGGCAAGCGTTGCGGATACGGCGATTATTCCGATGCAGGATTACCTCTCTCTTGGAAGCGAGGGGCGGATCAATACCCCGTCCACCCTTGGCAATAACTGGGACTGGCGGATGAAAGAGGACGTCTATACGGCGACTCTGGCTGAGAAGATTTATGAGATGTGTAAGTTATATAAACGCGTAGATGACTAACGGGGGCGTTTACTCATATTACTGTTATGATAGGCAGGCTGATTGGTAACATCTTCCCTGAACCATCCGGGCATCTGATATGCGTCAGCGGCTTCCATGCTTTCAAATTCTACTTCTGCTAAGACCAGCGGGGCAAATGGTTTGTCAAATACATCCAGCTCGATGGTATGGATGCCGTCAGGATCGGGGATTAAATAGCGTGTTTTGGAAATGATATTGCCGTCCGCTTTTTCTTTTAAATGTTCATAGGCGGACTGATTCAACGGCAAATTGGCCTCTTCTCTTGCGAGGAGGCCTTTTCCTTTATAAGTCATATAATATTTGTCATCCTCCCTGCGGACTCTGACGACCGGATCGGTACACAGGTATGCCTGTTCAATGATATGGAACGGATACTCTTTTAAGTTTTCCGGAAGATTTTGGATCAAAAATTTGCGTTCAATTTCCATGACACATATCCTTTCTTTATTTATAGGGTGTCAAATCCTGATTTTTTTAATCATATCACAAATCAATCAAAAAAAATACCGCTTTATCATGGTTAAAGGGCACAAAAGATGACAAAATATCTACATTTATGTTAAAATAGTAAAAATTAAAAAGATACCATAAAAACAGTGCCGCTCAATCGTATCTATATTGGAGAGGCAGAGAGGATCAATGTGACAGAGGCTGAATTCGGAGGTTGTATTAAAAGAATATGCCAGGGAGATCAGATGGGGCTGAAGGATATTTATGTGGAATATCTGCCGTATATTTACCGTGTGGTCTATGGAATTGTAGGAAATAAGGAAAGCGCTGAAGATATTACCAGTGATTTCTTTGTGAAATTATGGTCTTTTGCACCCAAATATCGTCCCGGTAATGGACATAAAGGATATCTTGCGACAATTGCAAGAAATATGGCGTTCGATCATTTGAGAAGATGCAGTCGGGAGATTTCGATGGATGATCCGGAACAGATGATCTACGGGATAAAAGCGGGAACATCCACCGTCCGTGAAACGGACGTAGGGACAGAAAACGGAGCAGAAAAGAATGTCAGAAAAGATGGCATGGGGAGCGGATCGGAGAGTCCTGCGGAGACGCCGGAAGAACAGGTGATATCAAAGCTTAGCCTAAAGGACGCCTTAGAGAAGCTAAAGCCGGAGGAGCGGCGTATCATAGATATGAAGGTTTTAGGGGAAATGACATTTAAGGAGATTGCTGAGCTGCTGGATATTCCCATGGGAACGGTGACATGGCGTTATCAGGAAGGAATCAAGCGGTTAAGGAGGTACGGATATGAGTAAGAATTTTGAAGAAGAATATCGTCAGATGATCGACTCGGAACTGCCGGACCTTTGGGACCGTATCGAGGCGCAGCTTCCAAAAACTGCGGCAGCAGTATCTGAAGAAGTTGTGACCGTTGGAAGCAGCAGGCATTTTCGTAATAGATGGATGCCGGCGGTGATTACTATGGCTGCGGCGCTTCTGTTTGTGATCGCCGCACTTCCCGTGCTTTTCTTTCCAAGAGGCAAGGAGAGCTCGATGAGGAACGAATCAGCAGGAGCTGCTGATTACGACGGCACTATGATGGCAGATGACGCTGGTGAGTATTATGGGGCTGAGAATGGGTGTTCTGATGGGAAATTTGGGGAAGAGCCTGCTGCTGAACCGTTGCTTGGCATACAATCGATGTTCGGGGATTCCGACTGTGCGACAGAGACGGCAGAGTCCTCGATGGCGCAAGATACCGCGCAGGACGCTGCTGATTATGCACCTACGAACGGCGCTTCATCAGTTGAAGAGATGGAGATGGAACCGGAGGAAGCAGCGATGAATTCGGAAGAAATACCGGATCTATATCAGGTAGAAGTTCAGATTATAGATTGTATTCTGAAGGAAGAAGGAGAAATTTTCTACGAGGCCGCAGTTTTGCAGAATGGGGTAAACGGTTCCCAGAAGGGAATCAGGGTGTATTTTCGCTGTGCCAGAGAAGGCGAGGCGCAGAGTGACGGCGCTGATGTTTCCTTACGGCAGGGAGAAAAATATATCTTATCTTTATACGTTTCTGATGAAACGCTTGAAAGCTATGGAATAGAGAGCAGGGATGGGGAACTGTATGGGGAAGAAATGTATATTGTCTATGAGGTCGTTTTGAAATAATATAAATTAACTCACACTTCGCACTTGAATAAGTGCCAATGCACCTTGAGTTCCTGGTCTCCATTCACAACAGTATTCTAATTTAAAGCTCGACTCTGAATCCGCCTGTTCCATTTGGTATGCTGCTAGTTTGAAATAATCTAATAGCATTTGGTGATATTATTGTAGCACCATTATTATAAATTTCAGGATAAGCAATCTTTTGATTATCAGTAAATGAAGCAGTACGTGATGACTTTACCTCTAATAATACAAAAGAACCGTCCGCCTTTTGACCAACAATATCAACTATTATCGTTTTAGAAGTTCCGGAACCCGTATTCACATTCATTGCTACTTGTTTTGCTGCTTTTTGAAATTGTGGGCTATACTGTTCCCATGCTAAATCTTCAACCGATCTTCCTATTGCTTTATTGATATCAAGCTGTCTAAATCCACAAAATTGTGTTACATTATTTGACTGATAACTATTATAGCATATTCTTATATCATTACTATTAATTGTTGTATGTGGCTTTGATTTTTTTTGTATTAATCTACTATTCTTGATAGATTTGGTGCTTGTTTTTTCTTTTCTTATAATATCGTACATATAATACCTTTCTTAAAAAACGGATTTGATTTAGAAATTATATAGCAAATTAATAAATTTGACAAGCTCATTTTATCTTGAGTTTCCGCAGTTTTAAATTGTTTTTGGATAACTCAATTATATCAAAACCAGATGGCTTCATGCTATTTTTATGCCAGTTTTTATTGAATTTTCAAGGTGCATTGGCACTTATTCAAGTGCGAAGTATGAGTAAATTAATTTTATAATTTACCATAAAATGGAACCCTCCAGTAAGTATCTATAATAGAAGGCTGGAACAGATAGCCTTTAGATTGAAAAGGGAGAGGAGATTAATTATGAAAAAGAAAATGATTGCAAGAGTAGTGTCGTTGATCATGGCAGGGGTTCTTGCGGTGGGCATGCTTGCCGGGTGCGGCAGTGGGACGTCCGAAAACAACGATTCGGGCAGGGGACATTCCCGGCAGGATACAGCGGCTCAGGGGGCTGGCGACGTAGTAGATGACGGTGGATACGATCCGGCCATGTGGGAGACAGAGGTAACAGCTGATGTGGCGTATGATTCCGTGAACGGCTTTGCAATGGAGGCACCGATGGCAGCGGCGGAAGCCTATTACGATTACGGATACGAGGAGATTCCTTATAATACGGAAGAATACAGCACGCTGGAAGAAAATCCCTATATGTCCGTTGCATTAAGTCCGTTATCGACCTTTTCCGCAGATGTGGATACCGCATCTTATGCAAATTTGCGGCGGATGATCCGGAACGGATATATGATGTCGGAAATTCCGTCCGGAGCGGTGCGGACAGAGGAGATGCTCAATTATTTTACTTATGATTATAACGGACCGAAGAAAGGGGAGCCTTTTGGCGTGACGGCAACGATCAGCCAGTGCCCGTGGAATGACAATGCGGAACTTCTGGTGCTGGGACTTCAGACCGAAGCAATTGATTTTTCCGATGCGCCGGACTCCAATCTGGTCTTTCTGATTGACGTATCTGGTTCCATGTATGATGAAAATAAGTTGCCGTTATTAAAGCAGGCATTTGGAATGCTCATCGATCATCTGGGGGAGAAGGACAGGGTGTCCATCGTTACTTATGCAAGTTATAATGAAGTGGTTCTGGAAGGCGTTCCTGGCAGTGAGAAGGATACGATCTTAGATGCATTGAACGGACTTGAAGCCGGCGGATCGACCAATGGCGGCGAAGGCATCATGACGGCATATGCTCTGGCGGAAAAATATTTTATCAAAGGCGGTAACAACAGGATCATTCTTGCTACAGACGGGGATCTGAATGTAGGCATTACCAGCCAGAGCGCACTGCATGATTTGGTAGAGGAGAAAAGAGAAAGTGGAGTATTCCTTTCCGTCCTTGGATTCGGTATGGGCAATTACAGTGATACCAATATGGAAACTCTGGCGGATTATGGCAATGGAAATTATGCTTATATTGACAGCCTCTCCGAGGCAAGAAAGGTGCTTGTGGAAGAAATGGGCGCTACGCTGGTTACTGTAGCAAAGGATGTAAAACTGCAGATCGAATTTAATCCTGCAGTCGTGGCAGAGTACCGTCTGATCGGCTATGAGAACAGGACGATGGCAGCAGAAGATTTTGACAATGATGAAAAAGATGCCGGCGAGATCGGTGCGGGACACAGCGTCACCGTAGTGTATGAGATCATCACTTGTGAAAATGCAGAGGGAAGCGGCAATGAATTGAGATACCAGAATACGCAGTTGAGCGAACTGGCATTAAACAGCGACGAGTGGATGACATTGAGCATCCGCTATAAAGAGCCGGACGGGGACGTCTCAAAATTGTTAGAATATCCCATCGGTGCAGACAACTATACGCAGAAGCCTTCTGATGACTTTGTGTTTGCGGCAGCCGTGGCAGAGTTCTCCATGGTGCTGCGTGACAGCGAATATCTTGGGAATGGAAGCTGTGAAGATATCCTGGATATGCTGGATGATATCGATCTGGATGATGAATATAAGGAAGAATTTTATCATCTGGTGGATCTGATCAGGGCACAGGAAAATTTCTAAAGTGAAAGATAGTGCGGGCGTGATCAATGCCCGCATTGTCTTTTTCTATTTTTTTCATTGGAAATGCCAAGCCATTATGTTAAGATTAAAAATAAGGACGCAAAAAGCAAATGGTATGTATATGAAAAGCGAGAGGATCATATGGCAAGGTTAAAAAAAGAAGAACTTCTAAAAATTGTGCAGGGATTTGATGTGTTTCATGATGCTGTGGAAGGGAAACAGCCAGCGGGGCAGGACGAATTGACCCAGTGTCAGGAACGGGTCATTGAATTTGGTAATTATTTGGAACTTCGATACTATGAGGAAGACAGCAGAGACCTGATCCCGATGCTGGAGGAATTTTGTGAGGCTTTGTATGAACTTAGCCAGAGTGGAATGCAGGATGACTGTCAGGCTCTCATGGACAGAATGCACGGACTGTTGGAAAAGATAGAGGAGTATGTTAAGAACCGCCTTCCGGAATATACCAAAGAAGTGGTGTTTCTTCCATATAAAGCATCCATGTGGGATAGTCTTGAGAGTATTTATTTTGCCGCAAGGAAGGATACGGACTGTATGGCATATGTGATCCCGATTCCCTATTTTGATAAGAATGCGGATGGAAGTCTGGGAAAAATGTATTATGACGGCGGCTGCTTTCCGAAGGATATCCCGGTCACTTCCTGGGAAGCGTACCTGGTCAAGGAGAATCGGCCAGATGTCATTTTTATCCATAACCCTTACGACGGCAGCAACTTTGTGACGACGGTACATCCTGAATTTTATGCCAGAGAGTTAAGAAAATATACGGACAAACTGATCTATGTGCCATATTTTGTATTGCAGGAGATTGAGCCGGATGATCAGAGAGGGATCGAAGAGATCAGAAAGTTCATCGAACTGCCCGCCGTGCTTTATGCGGACAAGGTAATCGTACAGTCGGAGAAGATGAAACAGATCTATGTGAATGAGTTTATCCGATGGGCCGGGAAAAACGGACTGTCAGGACGCTATACTGACCGGAGGTATCAGGAAAGCAGGATACTGGGACTCGGCTCTCCAAAGTACGATAAAGTGTTCCGGTTGAAAAAAGAGGATATACAGATCCCTAAGACGTGGGAAAAGATCATGACAAAACCGGATGGAAGCCGGAAGAAGGTTGTTTTTTATAATACCAGTATCAATGCATTTCTGGCAAATGATGAGCAGATGTTAAAAAAAATAAAAGATGTCTTCCGGATTTTTTATGAGAACAGGGAGGATGTTGCGCTATTATGGCGGCCGCATCCCCTGATGGAAAGTACGATCAAATCTATGCGGCCCGCTCTTTGGGAAGAATACAGCCAGATGTTGCGGGAGTATCGCTCGGCGGGCTGGGGCATCTATGATGACAGTGAAGATATGAACCGTGCCATCCTGATCAGTGACGCTTACTATGGGGATGGAAGCTCCATTGTGCAGCTTTATCAGAAAATTGGAAAGCCGATTTTGCTGCAGACCCCGTATGTATTTCCCGAGGAATAAGATTGCAAATTCAGTGCCAGTCATAAAATCCGGTTCATTTTTGTTGCCATGGATTTTAAGAAAAATCATAAAGATTACCATTAAAGTTTGCTAACTTAAAGTTTTAAAAAATTTTTAATTTGTATATAAAGTAATCAGAGCGGATTGACGATAAAAATATCAACAGTTTG
>CAMWHY010000107.1 GCA_947174185.1 uncultured Lachnospiraceae bacterium
TTTCCTCATGCTTCGCCTTATCCGTCGTCAGCTGATATCCGCTGCCGGTCAGACGTTCATTGAGAATATGGATATTCGCCTCAATAAAATCCAGCATCTCATCACTTTCCAGATAAAATCTTGTAAATACATTTTTTGCTGCTGTCATGGAAGCATAAACATCTACCATACCGAGATTCTGCATATCCAGATGAAGCATCGCACTGATATTGCCGTCTTTCTGCGCCAGACTTTTTTTATCTGTATAAACAAACAGATCCCCCGTCGCCTCCCCGCCATTCATCTTGAGAGGCAGCTGGATATACTGATACATCTGGTTCATCTGATTCATAAAATTCATATTCTGGTTCATATTGGAAAGATCCTGAGCCAGAGCCGTCTCCGGACGAGCCAGTCCGGACAGGGTATCCGTAAGCTGCCTTGTCTGCTGGTCCAGTCTGCGGTACAGACTCTCCACCGTACTTTTATCCGCAACTTCAGAAGGTTCCAGAAACCACTGCTTCTGCACTGTCTGCTGTATCGTATTCTTAAAACCGTTGGATAAGAATACATGTTTGATATCATCTTTCAGCTTTGCCGTAAGTTCTTCCGGCAGCGTGCCGCTTTCTATCCGCCTCATCAGCTCCGACGTCGTCCTTAACAGCTCCTGCGCAGACGCCGGCTGTTCTGCAAGCCGTGAAAGCTGCCCCTCCGGTACGCCAGATTCTTTCAGCATCCCAAGGATTGCATCTTTTGTCTGTTCCAATGTATTCTGCACGGCAGCTTCCCTGCCGGATACTACAGTCTTTCCAGATTCCAGCGTCTGCTCCTTTCCCTCCGCGGAAAATTCCTTCCCGGCTTCTGGCACTTCCTGTTCTGAGGAAGTGTTCACGATATCATTCAGCTTCTGAGCAGCATCCGCTGACACCCCCTCCTTTGTCATGACAAGACCATCCTCCGGCAAAGGCGCGCTGCCCACCACTTCTCCATCAACAACCACAGCCTGTAAAGAGTTCTGAGGAGCAGCCTCCTGAGAAAGTTCCTGCCAAAGAACGCCATCCTGCGGGACAGCTCCTGTCGCCGTTTCCCCATTTACAGTATTGCCTGACGCGTTCAAAAAAGTATCTACAACTGCTTTCATAAACTGCATCGCCGCATCTTCCTTACCGGCCGCAAGCAGCTCGCCGTACATTTCAGGGATATCTGCTGCTATCTGCTTCATTCCTTCCCCGATCTGCGTCTCATAGTTTTTAAATGCCTCAAACTGTTCCAGCGACTGCTCATTAATTTCCATTCCCATCTGATGCATCTGTATGATATTCACCGGATCGTGTCCGGGAAAGCTGGAAATCGTATGATACATATTTGCAAGAGAATTCCTGTCGATATTCATCCCCGCTTCCATCATAGCGCTTGTCATCGCCAGAGATTCAGATGTAACCGTCATCCCTGCCGCATGAAGTGCATTCAATGCAGTGGAACTGTTGGTAAGATTCGTATAAAGCGGAGAAAGCGTAATCTGCTGCGAAGAATTGGTCTTAACCTCAAATATGACATTCTGCCCCTTTTGCAGATCCATGGCATGATCCAGTTTCGCCGTCACCGGCGTTCCCGTTCCGATATCGATTTGGACAGTATCGCCGGTGCTTGCAATCACTTTTCCTTCGATCGTCTGACCTGCACTCAGATTGGAGATAGAATTGACAGCCTGACCGCTGACAGGCGTAGAAGACGCTGTTCCTGAAACAGCGCCTGCAATAGAACTATCCGTATATCCATGATTGCCATAAACTCCAGAAAATAAACTCATCCCGTCTCCCCCAAATGCAGACAAACTTCATTCTTTCAAATATCCAATATACCAAACCCATTTCTGTAATCTATAGCTTGAATTATTTTCTATTTCAGATTACAAAATAATATTATATGAAATTCTTTATAAAACTTCTTCGGTGGATCACGCTGGGTCCATAAGTTTTGATTGCTTCAATATGTTCTTTAGAACCATATCCTTTATTGGAAGCAAATTTATACTCTGGCATCACTGCGTCGTACTGCACCATCAGCCGGTCTCTTGTCACTTTAGCGACGATGCTTGCCGCCGCTATAGAAGCGCTGAGTGTATCTCCCTTGATGATCGGCACCTGACGGATCTCAACTTCCGGAATCGTCACCGCGTCATTTAATAACAGGTCCGGTTTGACGGAAAGCTTGCTGATCGCCTCGCGCATCGCTTCATAATCCGCATTCAGGATATTGATCTCATCGATCCTTTCCGGAGATGCATATCCAATACCAACAGCCACCGCCTCCGCCATGATTTGATCATAAAGTTCTTCTCTTCTTTTTTCGGACAGTTGCTTGGAATCATTAAGATATAACAGGGAACAATCTTTGGGTAGGATCACCGCGCCCGCAACCACCGGACCTGCCAAAGGACCTCTGCCTACTTCATCGATCCCGCAGATATACTGATACTCCTGATATCTGCGCTCATAAGCAAACATCTCAAACATGCGCTTTTGTTCCGCAATCAATGCCTGACGCTTCCTTGCCACCGCTTCTGTCATCTTCCGGACAGCGGCCCGTTCATCTTCCTCATATGTATGGATGAATGTCTCATAATCCTTTTCCGTCAGCTCACGGTATTCCTTCTGTATTTCACTGGTCTTTTTACGAACGCCCACCGTTTCCTCCTCACTGGTTCATTTCACAATTTCCTATATTTATTGATGTCTGATAAAGCCAAACGAACCAAATGGGAAGATTCTCAGCCATGCCCGCCCGACAATACTGTCCCGATGGATCAACCCAACCGCCGGATTTCTGCTGTCCGACGAATTATTCCGATTATCACCCAGTACAAAATACTGGTCCTCCCTAAGGATGATCTCATTATATGCATTTCCCGGATTATCGATCACCTCTGCACCATAATGCTCCTCCAGGATCTCACCATTGATATAGATGTTGCCATCTTCATCAATCCGTACAGATTCTCCCGGAAGTCCAATAATACGCTTGATATAGTAAGTCCCCTCCTGATATTCAAAGGGAAATACGATAACATCAAACCTCTCCGGATCACTGAATCGGTACGTGATCTTATCCACGATCAGACTGTCTCCATCATGGATCATAGGCTCCATACTTTGACCTGAGACAGTAGTCCTTTGTGCTACATATTTCACTATCAGCAGCGTTACGATCAATACAAACAATAGAAAAAGACTATTATATAATAATTCCTTCATCATCGATCTGGGGGAAGGTTTTTTCTTCTCTTCCGCCTTCTGCTCTGTTTCTTTTTCCTCTGAAACGGCTTCCCTTTTCTCCGGAATCCTTTGCCGCTGTACAGGCGCATCATCCAGTCTGATCATTTCCAGATCCCTATCACGATTCCATTTCTGTTCTTCTCTCATCCTGCCATCCATACCCTTTTCTTACTTTTTAACACATACTTCCTCTATCATTTAGCGTTGCTGCTGTCACAATATGTCCCGGTCTTTTCTATCGTGATTCGTCCAAGAATGCCGCTGCGGAATTCATCCAAAAGCAGTCCTGCCGCTTTATCTGAGTCTGCCTCTCCGCCCTTTCTCAGGCACCCTCTTTTCAAAGCGATCTCTGCCAGCACATCTACCGGATCGCCTTTCTCATCTATTTTATAACGATCCTGCAGCCTTCCGGGGTATTCCTCCTGCATCAGTAAGATCACCTTGCAAGCCAGTTCTTCCGCCTGTAATATTTCGTCATTGATGGCCCCGATCATCGCAAGATGCAGCCCTGTCAGCTCATCCTCAAATTTGGGCCACAGCACACCGGGCGTATCTAACAGTTCCAATGATTTATCCAGACGTATCCATTGTTTTCCCTTGGTCACGCCAGGCTTATTACCGGTCTTCGTACATGCTTTTTTAGCATATGCATTGATAAAAGTGGATTTTCCAACATTTGGAATCCCTGCCACCATAGCCCGCACCGGTCGGTTGATGATCCCCCGCTTTCTGTCCCGCTCAATCTTTTTTTCACAGGCTGCCATAACTGCATTCCGAATCTCTTTCAGTCCCGTCCCTTTTCTGGAATCGATCAGCACCGCCTGTATCCCCTGCATACTGAAATATTCCAGCCATCGATCATTTTCTATGGGATCGGCCAGATCGCATTTATTTAATAATATCAATCTTGCCTTATTCTGCCCCAGACGATCTATGTCAGGATTTCTCCCTGCTCTTGGTATTCTGGCATCCACCAGCTCAATCAGCAGATCGATCAGCTTAATATTCTCCTGCATCATACGCATGGCTTTTGTCATATGTCCGGGATACCATTGATAATTCATCGTAAACCTCGCTTTTTAATTAATAAATCCCAAATGAACATCTCCTGATGACATATGGAACCATGCCTTTCCGATCATATAATTTCTCATTACAATACCGACATTGCTGGAACGGCTGTCCTCGCTGTTGTTACGGTTATCCCCAAGGACAAAATATTCATCCTCGCCCAAGGTAATCTCCGTTTCCGCAATACCGCCATCTTCCATTTTATCATATTTTCCATCTTCTTCATATAAGATTCCGTTAATCATCACATAACCATCCTGTATGGAGATCGTGTCTCCCGGAAGTCCTATCACACGCTTCACATAATAGTGCGAATTTTCATTCCCATTTGGTAAAAATACAACCACATCCCCCCGGCCCGGACTCACAAAAAAATAAGAAAACCTGTCGATCAATATCTCCTGTCCATTTGACAGGGTCGGCTCCATGGAACCACCGATCACGCTGGTACGGATGCCAAAACAGAATACGGCAGCAAAGGCGATCAGCATCATCACCGCCCCCCAGAAAACCCACTGACCGATCTCCTTTAGTAATTTTTTATTAATCTTTTTTTCTTTTTTATAAAAAGATAATCCTTTTCTTCTGCCCATGTTATAGTTCCTTATTCCCCTGCGTATCAATGGCAGGATAAAACATACTTTGTTTATTCGCAGTAAACAACATGCCGTTCTTATGATGTAAAAGCTACAAAATATTGTATCACAGCGCCATTTAAAAAACAATAACAAGCAAGGTTTTGCTGATTCTTTCCATTGGTTATCAGCTTCTCCTTTACATAAAAATAGAGTGCATAGACTGATTATCTACACACTCTGACAGGTCGCCTGTTTTATTGTCTTTTTGAGATAACAGAATCAATTAAACCATATTCTAAAGCTTCCTCTGCACTCATAAAATTATCTCTATCTGTATCTCTTTCTATTTCTCTCATGGTACGCCCTGTGTTCTCTGCCAAAATTCGATTTAATCTCTGCTTATTTTTTTGTATATGGTCTGACATTATTTGTATATCACTAGCTTGCCCTTGAATACCATTACCATGTACAGCTGGTTGATGTATCATAATTTCAGAATTGGCTAATGCCATACGTTTTCCATGTGCACCTCCCGCTAACAAAAAAGCTCCAAAACTCGCTGCAAGCCCTACACATATCGTTGAAACATCACATTTGATATACTGCATCGTGTCATAAATTGCAAATCCGGCTGTCACAGAACCTCCGGGACTATTAATATATAACTGAATATCTTTCTCAGGGTCTTGTGCTTCTAAAAAGAGCATTTGCGCTATAATTAAACTGGCGGAAGCATCACTGACTTCATCTCCTAAGAAAACAATTCTGTCGGATAGTAACCGTGAAAAAATATCATAGCTTCTTTCTCCATGACTGGTTTGTTCAATAACATAAGGAATCGTATTCATGCTGAAATCTCCTTAATTTCGGCAATAAATTCACAGTATTTTGTGATAAAAGAATAGCACATGGAAATTCTGTTCTGTTTTGGCATAAAGATTCCAATATCCCTATAAGTTTTAGGCGGATATAAATATACTTGTTTAAAGGCAAATGAAAATGATTGTTGCGTATCATATCCGGCTTCATGAGCAATTTGTACTATCGGTTTATCTGTCTTAACCAGCTTTTCAGCAGCAACAGTAAGCCTGCGGTTTTGTAAATATTTATAAATGGTAATCCCTGCATGGGCTGTAAAAATACGATTAAGGTAAAATTTGGAATAACCAATATTTTTTGATATATTATCTAAGTTGATTTCTTGCTCTAAATTTCTCTCAATGTAGTCAATGACTTTTTTTACAACGTCGTATTGATCTTTCATAATAACCATACCTTTCCATAACCTGCGTTCCTGACTATTATAGCAAGTTTAGATATATGTGTCTTAATAAAAAGTGCTATTTTTAAGTTGAAGAAAAAGACAATAAAAAACCTCCAAACTGAATGAGTTTTGTGAACTAACATCCGTTTGGAGGTGATTTTTATTTCCTATTCTATTTAACGATTTCTTTTACCTTAGCTCTCTTACCAACACGGTCTCTCAGGTAATTCAATTTAGCCCTTCTTACTTTACCTCTTCTGATGACTTCCACCTTTTCTACCTGAGGGGAATGTAACGGCCATGTCTTCTCAACACCTACGCCATTGGAAATCTTTCTGACAGTGAATGTGGTCCTGTTGCTTCCGTTCTGGATCTTCAGGACAACTCCTTCATACACCTGAATTCTTTCCTTCTCGCCTTCCTTGATCTTAGCAGATACCCTAACCGTATCGCCCACATTAAAGGAAGGAACCTCCTGCTTCATCTGCTCTTTTTCAATCTCTCTGATAATATCGCTCATATCTTCCTCCTTGTTTTTCATCGGATGTTCTTAATACGTTTCAGATACTGATCTTGGTAACAGCGGAACATCTCTTTACTCGCAACTATGATAGCTTACCATAAATCGTCCCTAAATGCAAGATATTTTAATAATTTTTCTTATCTTTATGCTTAAGAGCCGCTCCCTATTCACAATATTCATCTAAATGCAAAAACTATTGCGGCAATTAACATACAAGCAATACCTGAAAAAATATACGAAGCTTTTTTACTCCTACTCACCGCGCGCCCTAATCCTTCATCATCATATCGGAATTGCTTTGTGTTTTGGGGATTAACCCAAAGCATTAAATGCGGATATTCTTCCAGTGGGCGATCAATCCACGTGGGCTCCCTTTCCGCAATTAGGTGTTCAGTACCATTAATAACTTCCAGTGTACGATCAGTCCATACTAGTTTCTTTTCTACAATTAAGTATTCTGTACCTTCAATATCAATGGCAAAAACGGGCCTGAAAAAGTCATCACTAAGTTCGACGTGTCCTCCATAGAGAACCGTAGCAGATACTTTTTTCCTTTCCACAATATGCGCTTCCACTTTTAAAGTGCAGTGTTTTTTATAATATTTTTCCATTTGCTTATCATAAATTATCAGGCCTGGCACCATGACAAGAAACAATAAACTAATCAATATTACCTCTACCACAAAAATTCCCCCTTCTATCTCTGGCATGGGTATGCACCGATGAATTTGCGAAGCAAATTTTTATTCCTGTGAATTCATCTCCTTATAAAACTCCGCATAATCCGTACGCTGATCCTTCGTAAACGCGATCGCCGCTCTCGGATGCTGGTTCAGTAAACCGGAAACCAGATACTGAAGATCATATCCCCATACCGTTCCCTCCGCCTGCATCGGCTTCATATATTTTTCCACAAAGCTGATTGCCGGATAGATATTATATTTTGGATTACGAAGGAATCCCAACAGCAGCTCCATCGCGCAGTTGCCTGCGCCCCTTCCCATCGCCATATATGTACCGTCCAGCCAGTCGACGCCATCGCCCACTGCTTCGATCGTATTGGCAAATGCAAGCCTCTGATTATCATGGGCATGGATGCCCAGCTTCTTTTTATACTTGTCAGCATATTCCCTATAAAGATCCGTAATTCTTGCAATCTGCTCCGGATAAAGCGAGCCGTAACTGTCCACAATATAGATAACATCTACCGGCGACTGTCCGATCATTTCCAAAGCAGCTCTGATATCTCCCTCCTGTCCGGTGGAAATCGCCATGATATTACAAGTCACCTGATACCCCTTTTTCGCCGCATCCTCGATCATATCTACTGCGGCAGGAATCTGATGAAGGTAAGTCGCCACACGGATCACATCAATCGGGCTGTCTGCCTTATTGACAATATCATTTTTATAATTACATCTGCCTACGTCCGCCATGACTGCAAGTTTCAGATCCGTCTGATTTTCTCCGACGATCTCCCGGATATCGTCATCATTACAAAACTTCCACTTGCCAAACTGATTGACATCAAACATTTCTTTATCACATTTATATCCAAGTTCCATACAGTCCACGCCGGCCTTGATATTGGTCTGATACAACGCCTTTACAAAGTCATCCGTAAAATGAAAATCATTTACAAGACCGCCATCCCGCAGTGTCGCATCTACCACCTTAATATCAGAGCGGTAACCCATCAATTCTGAAATCTGTTTCATAATAATAACCATGCCTTTCCGTAACCTGCGAATTTGGGCCGCAGGCACAAATTTGAGATTGAAAAATCTTTGATTTTTCAATCTATTCTCATCCCTTTCGACTGAATCCAATATATATGTTGTGATTCATTTTGTCAAGCCGAAATTTTATCGCTTTAAAGCATTAAAGTGTCTCCGATGAAGAATCCATAAAGAAACCACAAGCAATACAATGCCAATCAGTACAAAAACAGCCAGCTCACCCATACCCAGATTTTCCCGGAACAAGATTGGAAAAACGGATGCCATCTGATCTTCATAGAATGTCAGCAGAACGGAAAACAAATTATTTAGGAAGTGCATCCACATGGATACGGCGATGCTTTCGGTCTTATAAACAGCATAAGCAAGAATACAACCAAAGAAACCAACCACAAAAAATTTGATCAGGTTCATATGATAGAGTCCGAAAACCGCCCCTGTGATCAGAACAGCCACTAAAATACGGCACTTATTTTGAAGCGTCCCAAACAGCACGCCTCTGAATGCAGTTTCTTCGCAGATTGCTGGAAACAAAGCCGAAGATATGATCACAAGCCAGATCGGCGCATTTTCCCAAATATCTAAGAGTTCCTGTCCTGCGCTCTTTGCACTTTCCGGAAAGACCGCGCTGAGTAAAACAGTCAATGTCATCATCACAATATACGTACCCACCCAAAGGAAGGTAGCGATCAGCAAATCACTGATCCTTGGCAGCTTCAGGTGAAACACTTTTTTAAAGTCGGTCTTGATATACCAGCAGTAAAATACAGTCACCCCCAGAATCAGCAGCTGCTGTATCACAAGGCCGTACGCCCTGTATTTTAAGATAGCAATGGAGCCAATGAGCATCAGTATAATCAGAAGCGTCGATAATAAAAGTACGATATCTCCGATCCCCGGTATCTGCTTCCCTTTCATATCCGAACGCTTTTCCAGCAGACGAATACTTCCTGTTCCGTCTCCAAAAAGAATATCTTCAGAATTGAACAGCTTCGTCATGATCACAACGGCCAGAAGGCTATAGGCAACATTAGAAAAAAGAACTACGGCGATGACACCCATATCAAAATGAAATTTAAACAGTTCTACGATCAAAAGCGCCACATTGACTACAGGGATCAAGGATGTTTTTCCATCCAGACTGATGGAAGGAATCATCCCTGCCATTCCTGCAAACATAAATACCAGCATAACCGGAGTGGTATAATTCTGCGCTTCTTTAAAACTCCTTGCAAAAATACAAACACACAAACAGACCGCAGATGCAAATAAAGCAAATACAGCCACACACAGAATCATAATCATGATCGCAGGGAGATAGGAGATCACGTTAAATTCCATAGGGACATCACTTGCCGCCCTCATACTCTCATACATATAAGCGCCCAGAACGCCCATAGATATCAGATTTAACAGGGCTGCCGCAACTGCAACCGTAGCGGTTGCCAGAAATTTACTCATGATCATCTCAAGATTTCTAACGGGAAGCGTCAACAGCGTCTCCAGTGTACCTCGTTCCTTCTCTCCTGCCGTTGTGTCGATCGCTGGATACATAGCGCCCATCAGAATGCTCGTGATCATCAGAAAGGGGATGATATATCCCAAAAAACTTCCCATCGTTTCCTCATTGCTGGACAGATCCTGATATTCATAAGAAATTGGATAAAGAATAGCATCCGGTGCCAATCCCGCTTCCATCAGCTTTTTCTCCCGAAGCGATTGACGATATTCCGCCAACATATCCTCAATCATCGATGCCGCCGTCTGGGAATCCGTCTCCGAGGCAAGATAATTAATACGATACACCTCTCCGGATTGGTTTTCGGCCGCAGCATCAGCAGTCTCTTTCGTCAGATAGGCATCCAGATATCCATTCTTTAACGCCTCCTCATACGTGGCGTATTCCGTGCTCTCCCCATCCTCATGGATAACCGTGACCACTGCTCCATTTCCTTCTTCCTGAAGTCCATTCGGTGTCAGATAAAGAAAAACATACCCATACTCCTTTGACTCCTCTGAAAAAAAT
>CAMWHY010000108.1 GCA_947174185.1 uncultured Lachnospiraceae bacterium
TCCCATTTGCCACCAGCAATCAAACCGTCATCCGGCAGCTCTAAACGCTCTCCCCGGCACACTTCCCTTTTATTTCCCACATACAGAAAGCCCAGGATTCCGAAAAGCACTACGCAGCCAACCAGCCATACCGTAAACGCCCCGTTAAAAAAATTTTCTAATATATTAACTTTATAAACAACGGGGAAATAACTTTCCGCTGCCCCTACGCAGTTCATCGTCGTAAGCGTCTCCGATCTCTCATACACAGTAACCGTTCTTATCCCCACCCGTGTCAAAAAACCCATCAGTCCGTATCGGCTTCCAATGCTGATGGGCATCCACATCCGCAGAAAGGGAACCGCCCACAAAATAAAAACCAACCATCTGGGAAGCTTCTTTATTTTTCTTAAAAGCAAAAGAACCGCTCCGGCAATCGACGCAGTGACACTCATGTTCAAAACCCAGTAAAACACTTCTCCCGGCATAGATATTACCTCTTATCAATCAGTTTCCTCAGCTCTTCAAGTTCTTTTTCCGACAATTTTTCATCCTCCAGCAGGGCGGAAAACAGCGCCTTTTTGGAACCACCGAAAAGTCTGTCAATCAACCCCTGCGTCTCTGCCCGGCGCACATCCTCTTTTGAGATCAGCGGCGTGCAGATAAACCCAGGCTCATCACGCCGGATATACCCTTTTGCTACCAGCTTTTTAATCACCGTATATGTAGTATTCTTATTCCATTCCAGTTCCGACGCCGCCAGCAGGCTCAGCTCCTTTGCGCTGACAGACCCCTTTGTCCATATCAGCTCCATCACTTTCATTTCACTGTCAAACAATTTCAAATTCATCCCACCCCTTCTTTTCGCATTTTATGATAGCAGACCTATCTGTTTTTCTCTGCAAAATCAACTCCCTTTTCGGAAAAGTATTATCATTGCTCATTGTATAATTTTAGCGTTATTTCATCCTCATCCAAAACAATCGTTCCTATCAGTTCCTGTGCTTTAATTGAAAAATCAACAAAAGAGTCCAAATCGATAATGGCACTGTTTACACATAAATCTCCGGATGCGTTCACAGTCAGGATCATCTCAGAACTGAGAAAAGAAAAAGGACCGCCAGCATAAGCATAATCAAATATGGTAACTTCTCTGCTTACAGGGTCAAAATATCCTATTTGCGAGCGATGAAGACCGGATCCCCATGAAAACGTATAATATAATTCATACTGACCATCCATGTTTATATCTGCCAGCGCCATACTTGTGATACCAAAACCGCCAAAACATGTACCGATACTGTAAACCTCACCGTTATACATGATAAATGATTCCGCAAATGTGACATCTTTGAAAACTGCATATTCTGAATTATCTGAAATAAAATCAGGCGTAATGTTATACCACTCACCTATGTTATAGAACTCATCTTTATCATTATTCAAAACAAACTTAAAAACTTGATTTTTGTTCGAAGTTATTGTCATTTCGGTTTCTGGCGCAAGAACGGAAAGCTCCGCATTATCCGAGTCCGCAGTTGTCGAACATGCTGATAAGATAAACACTATGAGAAACAATAGATATAGGATACTTTTTTTCATTGTATAAAAATTCCTTTTGTATTTGTTGGTAAAGATCTGCCTATCAACTGATTGTTGATAGAATCATTTTTACCGGATACACGATTCCGAAAAGAGCAAAAATTAAAGACTACAACAATAGTCTGTACTATTATTGTAGTCTATACAATCACGATAGTCTAAGTTTGTCAATCAATTAATTTAGGAAAGAACTTCTAATTGATAAATCATTTTAATTGAGTTATCAATAATTGCTTTAGCAATTTTCTCACTGCCGTTCTATATACCAGCTGTATGCATCAAAAATCAAGGTCTGTCTGGTTTCACAAAAGATTGGCGACAGGGTTTGTTTCATCTGCCGATAAATCTCATTCTCGGTTTTCTGTCCGCTTTGTATCTGCTGATGAACATTTGACTGGGTCATCATAAAACGTATAAAAGCATCTAAGTCAAATTCATGCTGCATCCTGTATGTCACCTGATCTTTTATGATAAATCCTTCCGGCAGATCACTTTGATGCCATACTTCTTCGTTTCGGGGCGGTTTGGGGAATTCTGTCAGATAGAACTTATGGAACCACTCCCTATAAGCGTCGTTTTCCAGCATATGATCCGAAATCCAGAAATCATATATGACAAGCAACGCCTTAGACGCCATAACAAGTTTCATATTTTCAAGAAATGCATCCTTATCCACCCAGTTAATGACCCCTGCGGCAGTGACAATATCGTATGGCACACCGTTAAAATGGGTTTCCTCGGCTTTCGCCGCATAAAAAGTATATTCCGAAGCGTCGTGGTTTTCTATGCACGCCTGAATCATTTCCCTTGAAATATCGGTTCCTGTTACGCTGTCACAGATCAGTTTTAACGCTCTGGTGGACAGCCCTGCACCGCAGCCAACGTCAAGTCCGTTATGAAAGTTCTTTCCGATATTTAAGTCAGACTTCATACGTTCAATGACAACCTTATGCAGCCACGGTCTATCGCATGCATAGCCCTGGGCAATTCTTTTGTCGTCAAATGATCGGTTATCCAATGCGGCGTTACTCCCTTTAGTCTATATTTTAAAACAATTCCGGATGGTTCTCTAAGCCATCTGCTTCAGTAATATCCCTTATGACTTTACATGGAACGCCTGCTGCAAATACATGCGCCGGAATATCATGGGTTACTACACTCCCCGCTCCAATCACAGTACCGGCGCCAATGGTAACTCCGCCGCAGACCGTAACATTACCGGCAATCCAGCAATTATCCTGTATGGTAATGGGTTTTGCATATTCCTGATCCGTTACTACGCCATCTGATCTTGCAAACATATTTCTATCCTGAAACCTCATGGGGTGAACAGGCGTCAGCAAAGATACATTTGGGCCAATAAACACATTTTCTCCTATTGTCACAGGACAGCAGTCCACACAGGTAAAATTAAAATTCGCATAACTATTTTTGCCTATGGTTGTAAAACAACCATAATCAAACTGAACCGGTCCCTGTAGATATACCCGCTCTCCCATTGCAGGAAGCAGTTCCTTTAAAATCTCTGCCCGCCTTTCATCGGTTTCCAGACATTGATTATATTTCAGGCTGAGACCATGCGCCTTTTCCCTTAATTTCACCAATGTAATATCAGCCGGATCATATATCTTTCCCGACAGCATCTTCTCTTTTTCCGTCATCGCATCCCTCCGCGTACCCCTGCCATGAAGTATCTCCCTGTTAGGTCATATTACAAATTTTACCGATTGCTCACCTCGATAAATTTCTCCAATGTTGCCATCGCTTTACCGGAATCGATCAGCTCTGCCGCCAATGCAACGCCGTCCTTCATGGACTCCGCCTTGCCGCCCAGATAAAGACCTGCGCCTGCATTCATCAGCACCGCATTGCGCTTATGTCCTTTTTGACCGCTTAAAATCTCACGGGTGATCGCAGCATTTTCCTGCGGCATGCCGCCGACAAGATCTGCTTTGGTGCATCTCTCAAATCCAAAATCCTCCGGCGCAATCTCATAGGATTTAAACCAGCCGTCCTTAAACTCGCAGACGCTGGTCGGCGCGCTCATGGAGATTTCGTCCAGTTTATCCTTTCCATAGACTACCATGCCTCTTCTGACACCAAGGTTCATCAATACCTGCGCCAGCGGCTCTATCAGATATTCATCATAAACGCCTAACAGCTGTATCTTCGGGCTGCCCGGATTGGTCAGCGGACCGAGGATGTTAAATACGGTTCTGAAACCCAGCTCCTTACGGATGGCTCCCACATATTTCATGGAAGCATGGTACTTCTGTGCAAAAAAGAAACACATGCCCACTTCCTCTAGCAGTCTGACGCACTGCTCCGGGCTCTGCTCAATATTCACGCCCAGCGCCTCCAGACAATCCGCCGTTCCGCACTTGGAGGAGGCCGCCCTGTTTCCATGCTTTGCAACCTTCATTCCACCGGATGCGATTACCAGCCCGGAAGTGGTAGAGATATTAAAGCTGTGTGCATTATCCCCGCCGGTTCCTACGATCTCAAATACCTCCATGCCGGTCTCCACCTTCGTCGCATGATCCCGCATAGCCGCCGCACATCCCGCAATTTCATTGGTGGTTTCCGCCTTAGCGCTCTTGGTCGAAAGTGCGGACAGGAACGCCGCATTCTGTGTCGGCGTCGTTTCCCCGCTCATGATCTCATTCATCACCGTGTACGCTTCGTCATAGCTTAAATCTTCCTTGTTTACGATCTTTACAATTGCTTCTTTAATCATTCTCTTTTCCTCCTCTTATTCTTATTTGAAACTTTTCATAACGCTTTAAATGGCTTCTGGTCAGCTGACACTCAAGTCCAGCTTGATAAAATTATATAACATCCTTTTCCCATCCGGCGTCATAATGGATTCCGGATGAAACTGCACGCCGTAGATCGGATACTCCCTATGCTGCACCGCCATCACCTCGTTATCCTCCGTTACCGCAGTCACTCTCAGGCAGTCCGGAAGTGTATTTTCATCCGCCGCCAGAGAATGATACCGTGCCACCGGCGCTTTCTCCGGGCATCCGGCAAACAGCGGACAGTCCTTCTCAAATCTTACCTCCGACTGCTTCCCGTGCATCAGCCGTTTTGCATAGGTGATCGTCGCCCCATAAGCCATACAGATTGCCTGATGTCCAAGGCAGACTCCAAGGGTCGGTATCTCCTTTCCCAAGATCTTGGCTGCCTCCAGTATGATACCGGCATGTTCCGGTCTTCCCGGTCCCGGTGACAGGATGATACGGTCCGGCTTCAGCTTACGAATCTCATCGATGGTCATTTCATCATTCCGGATCACCCGGATATCCGGATCGATCTCCCCGATCAGCTGATACAGGTTATAAGAAAAACTATCATAATTATCAATCAGCAGGATCATACATTTACCTCCTTCGCCAGCTCCAATGCCCTGACTACTGCCTTGGCTTTATTGATGCACTCCTCATACTCCTTCTCCGGCGCCGAATCTGCGACAATACCCGCACCGCTTCGGATAAACACTCTGCCGTTTTTCTTATATGCAATACGGATGGCAATGCAGGTATCCATATTTCCCGTAAAATCGATATAACCGATCGCCCCACCGTAAATTCCGCGCTTATTATTCTCCAGCTCTCCGATCAGCTGACAGGCACGGATCTTCGGCGCACCGGAAAGCGTTCCTGCCGGAAGGACTGCCCCGATGGCGTCCAGTGCATCATACCCTTCCCTGATCTCTCCCCGGACCGTGGAACCGATATGCATTACATGGGAATACCGCTCAATGCTGTGCAGCTTTTCCACCTGCACACTGCCGAATCTGCTGACCCTGCCAAGATCATTTCTTCCCAGATCGACTAACATATTGTGCTCCGCAAGCTCCTTCTCATCCGCAAGAAGCTCCTTCTCCAACGCTTTATCCTCCGCTTCATTTTTTCCTCTGGGTCTGGTGCCGGCAAGGGGAAACGTATGCAGAACGCCGTCTTCCAGTTTTACCAGCGTCTCAGGCGACGCGCCTGCCACCTCCACATCCGTTCCGGAAAAATAAAACATATACGGAGATGGATTCATCGTCCGGAGAATACGGTAGGTATTCAGCAGGCTTCCCTCAAAGGGCGCACTTAACCGGTTCGATAATACGATCTGAAAGATATCCCCCTCATGGATATAACGCTTTGCTTTCTCCACCATATCACAATAGGTCTTTCTGTCAAACAGGGGCTTCACCTCATCCAGAAGATGTCCGCCCGCTTCCTCCTTCTTTTCCCCATTCTGCAGAAGCTCACAAAGCTGCTTTAACTCCATCACCGCCTTGTTGTAGCCGGTCTCCGGGTCCTCCAGCGGCATATTCACGATCAGAATGATCTTCTGGCGGATATGATCAAATGCAATGACCTTATCAAACAGCATCAGATCCAGATCCTTAAATGCCTCTTCATCCTGCACCTCCACTGCTGCCGCAGGTTCCTGATAACGGATATAATCATAAGAAAAATATCCCACCAGCCCGCCGGTAAACGACGGAAGATAATCAAACCGGGGACTCTTATAATCCGCAAGCAGATCCCGTAGTACCTGCGCCGGATCATCTGTCTTCAAACGGATACTGCCTGCTGTCATCTCTCCGCCGGTACAGGTGATCTCCATCTTGGGATCATAACCTAAGAAGGTATAACGTCCCCATTTTTCCTGTTCCGCCACTGACTCTAACATATAACAGTGTGACGATACTTTCTTTAAAATCTTCATGGCTTCAATCGTAGTACAGATATCCGACAAAATCTCGCAGCTGACCGGCAGAACCTTATATTCACCTGTTGCGGCAATCCTTTTCACCTCTTCTAATCCCGGCTTAAATTCCATAACAGTCTCCTTCCTTGATTCATAAATAAGATATCAGCAAATCCATGTAATAAAATAAAAACGCCCCTCACAGAATAGAATACTCTGTCAGGGACGAAAATATCAAACTTTCGCGGTGCCACCTTGATTCATGGCATATGCTATGCCATGCACTCTGCAGGATACGTAATATACTCAACAACATTAATATGCTCAGCAGCATAAATATACTTGATAGCATATATGATATCCCCGGCAGCTAACGTATGCCTCACGTTGCAGAATACTTTGCATTTATTGCATTTGACTGCACCCTCAGCGGTCCATTTGACAACTTGTTTCTCATCCGGTTCTCAGCATCCCGGACTCTCTGTACAGGCATCATTGCCGTTATCTCCGCTTCACAGGTTTTTATATTAAATTGGTTATATGCTACCACAGTTCCTGATATCCGTCAAGTTCCACGGCATATTTTCTTTCTCAAAAAAATTATGTCAGTTCATTACATCCACAAAATTCACCAGTGGAAATGCATAAATGTTTTTGTGTTTATTTTCAGGCACAAGCAAAAGCAGTCTATGATCTTTTCTGCGTATCATGACATCTGCCCATATGATTCTTATTCGGCTTTTTCCTTCATATTCATAAACCACCGTTTTATAAGACTTGCTCAATAGCCATGGCGAAGGTTTTATATCACTGGCTTTTACAATATAATATCTGGTTTCCGATTTTTCTAATTTCAAACACTCCACCAGCACACAAACCACAATCAGAATATCATCAAGCCGACCGAGAAAGATTACAATTGCAACCAATTCACCTGCAAATACTCCGCCAGAGAGCCCAATATCCGCCAGAAAGCCCAATACAAACATTATGAAAATCCCACCACTTAACGATATTAACAAAATTATAAAAAAAATTTCCATTGCAGATTTCCGCAATCTTTTTAATATAATTTTCTTTTTTTCATCTTCTAAAATCATAATCTAAGCCTTTTTCTCCTTTTTTTGTTTCCCGTGTTTTATTCTCCAGATTTTATCATAAACGGTCATGAATGCCAGAAACAATATACCTGTAATAGTGAAAAATACAAAATACAGTTTTCCTATGATGGAATTTGAACGGGCCATATCTTCATCGAAACCGAGGCTTCCGTCCGGTGCTATATAGACATGAACCTGCATCCCGGGGCGATAGTATGCTGTTTCATCATAATGATAACATTTGTTTTCATGTCCTCCATACCTTACAGTCACGCGCCAACCTCTTCTGGAGCGGTAGTTGTAAGTGCCGTAAGTTGGTGTGGTGTGAGAAATGCGTTTACAGCTTACAACTGTAGCATGATCTGTTTCTTGGCTAATAGGCATTTTTTTCAATGCAATAAATAATCCTATCGTTATCAATAGCGAAATCAAAAATAACATACGAAAAGTGTTCATTAATTTTTTTAGTTCCATTGTAATCCTCCATGCCACAGCTCTGCTGTAGCTTAAATAAAAATAAAAAATACAAAGCAACTGAACTGTTTAAAAAACGCAAAGAGCTGCTCACATTTAAGTTTACATAACATCCCCACGAGAAAACCACTTATCCAGCCTCTCTCTGGAAAGCAGCGAATTGATCACCAGTGCCAGAAAAACCCCGACCCCCGTATCAACCGCGCGCCAGACGGCATAATCCAAATGTCGTGCCGGCGTATCAAATAAAATAACGCAGAGCACCACACCACCCGCCTGCACCCCTCCGGGCCAGCGACAGAGCACGCTGACGGAAACCAATACGATAATTCCAATAAATACAAGGGGCAGTCGGATCCAATCATTTCCTTCCGGAAAGATCAGAAACTCGATCCAGTACAGACCGATGCCAATTATACCTCCTATGATCGTCCCGAAAAAACGGTTGCCTGCGCTTTTTCTGGAGGTCTCCATATCCGTTCCCATACCGACGATTGCCCCAATGCAGGCAAAGGTCGGATTATGATCCGGAATAAAGATATAGATCAAAGCGGCAAGTGCCGCCGCTAATGCCGTCTTGATACTGCGAAGTCCCAGTCCGGGAATCGGCGCCCGAACAGGTCGATGCTGCCGTTTCTGCGCTGTCTGATTCTCTTTTTCCATAAATACCTTTCCGAAAGTTATTTTCCTAAAAAATCTTTTGCAGATTTTGCTATAGCATTATCAATATCATTACGTTCCGCTGTTTCTGCCAGAAGCTTTTTAAACTTATCGTGGCTGTTTTTATCATTACATATTCTATTCAACATCCAAACCGTATGCATTGCAGGGGAACGCTTTATGGATTGATAGAGAATATCCTCATATCCTTTTTTATAATATTTTTCAACAAATTGTACAATTGCTCCAGGTACTCCAAAATCAGCTAATGGATGACGTTCCATAAGTTTTATTAAGGGTTCAACCGCATTTAGCCCTAAGTCCGATTCTTCAATTTTTTCTATACATTCTTCCTCAATCTGTTCAAAGTCATCGCTGTCAATGTTATCTTCCATTTTCTTAATTAATTCCTCTAACATATTTTTATCCTCCACAAATACTGATTTTGCAGTGTAATCATAATCTATTTTCAGTTTGACAGTTATTTTTTACGTTTCTTAGTCTGGACTTTCTTGGTCGGAGCTTTCTCCGCTATAACTTTCTCCGCCGCGGTTTTCTCTTCCACATTATTTTGCGCATCCTGCATCATCAAGAACAACAGGTATTCATTGACGCTCATTCTTTTCCTTTTGGCGTTTTTGTTCAATGCAGCTATGACTTCTCTATTAACAAGTCCATCCTTATCACTACGGAGGATCGTCTCAACCCGTATCTTATTATCATATTCCACAAAACCAGCACTGATCACACCGGTGGGGATTGCAACGACGCACACCCCCAGAAGCGCGATCAGAATCGCCATGATCTTTCCACCGATGGTAATCGGATAGATATCGCCGTATCCTACTGTCAGAATCGTGGACATCGCCCACCAGATTCCGGAAAATGCATTTTCATAAACATCCGGCTGCGCCTCATGCTCAAATCCATACATACATAATGATGCCGCCAGCATCAACATCAGGATCATGGAGATGGAAGAAAGTAGCTGCTTCTTCTTATCCATCAGGACATCCGCAACCACATTGTAGGTATCCGAGTTCGTATTGAGCTGGAACAGTCTCAAAATCCTTGTGACACGTATGATCCGCAGCGCAATCATACCATTGGAATACAACGGTCCAAAATAGGAAACGATGGTTAACAGCTCCACAAGTCCATAGAAAGAAAAGATAAACCGGATCGCTGCCTGCTGTTTGTTCAGATCGGGATAAAGCAGATCACTGGTCCATACCCGAAGCAAATATTCTATGATAAAAACGACGATCGTAAAGAACTCAATCGCTTCCATCACGTCCGCGTACATACTCAGTTCAGCAAATGTCAGCATAAACGTGACACTGATACTTAACAGGATCATAAAGACAATAAAATAATCAAAGGCTCTGCTCCAAAAATCCACCCTTGTACCGATCTGAATGATCTCAAATATTCTTTTTTTAACCGATCCCTTTGATCTCATATCTCGTATTCCTTTATTTTTGTCTTTGCAGAAATTATAAAAAACAAAACTTTGCCTGCCGTTCCGTAGTAGAATCACTTCCCACAAAAACCGTAAAGCTTCCCGGCTCTACCGTATGATCCATATTGATATCATGGAAACGCAGCATTTCCTCCGTCACAGTAAAGCAGACTTCCCTTTCCTCGCCGGGTTCTAACCATACCTTCGAAAATCCCTTTAATTCCCTGACCGGACGGACGACACTTGCTTTATCGTCGCGCACATACATCTGGACTACCTCCGCGCCTTTGACGCTGCCGGTATTTTTTACCCTGACGGACACCAGAAGTTTTTCTCCTGTATGTAATGTGATACCACCGTTGTTCTCTTCAGAAGAATGTTCTTCGGAAGAATATTCTTC
>CAMWHY010000109.1 GCA_947174185.1 uncultured Lachnospiraceae bacterium
AAGAAGGGCGATTGAGTATCTGGATTTACAGTCCGGGTTCATGGAGGAGTTCCTTGGTCAACTGCTGGATAACGGATATGATTTTTTGATTGTTACGTCGGCAGGAAACGGCAATAATTTAACATATTATAGATGCATTTCAACGAACAATGTATATATAGGGGGATATATTACGGAGTCAGATGCAGAGAGGGAAAGAAAGAATAATGAAAAAGCTTATTTGGAATTGGGTATTGAAATTAATACCAGTGCCAATGCGGCCGGAAGAGTGGAAGCATTATATAACAGCATTCTGGATTATATTTCTGAGGATAGCTCCTGTTATGACCATATACTCTGTGTGGGTTCCGTAGATTATGATAAAAACGGAGCTTATCCAATTTCTGGCTTCAGTAATGGTGGAGTCAGGGTCGATATCTATGCGCCTGGAAATTATATCTACAGTACCTATCTGACGGGATGTGCACAGCTTAATTATGAGAGATGGCGTGAGGATGAAAATATCGATTACGGAAGATTACAAGGAACTTCCATGGCTGCGCCGCATGTGTCGGGTGTGGCGGGACTTGCCTATAACGTTGATCCCGATATCAGCGCTGCCGATCTGAAACAGATCATCATAAATACTGCCAAGGATATTAACGGTGTCCATGTTTTAAATGCCGCTGATGTGATTGCAGAAGTTGTACAATTTAAAGAAGCGGATGAGACAGAGGAATATACGATACAGCTTCATGTAACGAATGCAAATGGGAACGGGGTAAAGAACGCGGCAGTTGAAGTGCGCAGCCGGTCATTTTATTGGTGTAAGGTTCTGGGTGCTGCCATGAGAAGCGATGCAGTAGACGGTACTTTGGTATACAGCGGGAATACGGATACTATAGGAAATATCAAACTAGATATCCCGCAGGGCAGTTATTACGTATTGGTGAATGGAGAATACTGCGGCGTATTGGAGGAGATTTCTGTCAGCAGTGAAGATATCACAGAACAAGCTGTCAAAGAGGTCACGCTGCCGGACTATCAGGACGAGACGAGGGGTGTGATCCTGCAGCTTAGCAGCAGTACTGCGGGTGAAAATGTGAATTCCTATGGGCTGATTATCCATGGGGAGATCAGATTTATAAAAGGATGGATCGATGCTGATAAAGAAAATATTCGTTTAGAGGATTACGTCAGGGAAGGAGAAGTGACAGCAGAGGGAGGAGAGTCGATAGCGGTGTTTCCTACCAGAGCTGACTTTGGGGATATCAGTGTGCGATTGCCTGAGGGGATCTATACGGTGGAGGTCACGCTGCCAAATGCTGAGCCGAAATATTACCATATCATCCTATCGGATAAATATGACTTTACCTTCTACCGTTTTGAGATGTAAGGATTTAAAAGCAGAACTTAAAATATAATTTATCGTAAGAAATTAAAAGGGGGAGGCAGGCAATGGAAAAAGAAAAAAAGGAATTGAAACAGGAGTCATTAGCAGAAGAAGAAAAAAAGATACATAAGAAAATTAAGAAGAAGTTTCTTTTGATAATTCCCGTATTGATTGTACTGGGTATTGGTCTGTTTTTTGTATTCCGGGAAACAGGCGTGATCAATAAGTATGTGTATGAGGAAGTGGACAATCTGGCAGAGTGGGAAGGGGTGTGTTTTGATAATCTTTTGTTTTCTTATATAATCATTGTTGATCGTGGAAGTCAGAGCGAAGAAAGATGGCTTTGTATCATGAATACAGGGGATGTATATGCTTTTGAGTGGAATGATGATGAATTGTTCCGGTGGGACTGGTATTATGATGGCACTGAGAAAATGAATGATAATGAAATGCATCCAAAAGGCTATGATGATGCAAACTGGGGGAAGATGGAGAATGTTGTCTATCTGGGAAGATTTTCCGATAGTGTGGTTAGGCGTCTGAACAGTTATGTAGATGATTATGACATTAATGGAGAATATTATTATGCAGAACCCCCGCAGATTACAGTGCCGCAGGGAGGCGGCGGTCAAGAGGACAGGGAGCATATAGAGGAAGAGGATGAAGAAGTAGAATGGAGTGCTTATGGGACATGGCTATTTCGGTATGGGTATCAAAGTGAGATAGAATGGTGCCGCCGTATGAATCCAACATGGTGGGGAGGTTATAAAAAGGAAATTTGGACAAAGTCATTGGATGAAAACGCCATAGCCGCCATAAAACTGTTTGAATCCAGCGGGTTTTATGACCGATGGGTAAAGATGTGTCTGAATGGTTATTAATCAAAGATATCTATTTTGACAGATACTGAAAAATATGTTATAGCTCGCAGCATTAGATCAGTAGATAAGATCCCATAGATATTTTTTAAAAAAGCAGGAATTACAGTATATTTTTCTCGTGGTAATTACAGGCATATATCCAAAAAGGGGAGGCAGACAGTGGAAGAAGAAAAAAAGGAATTGAAACAGGAGTCGGCAACGGAAGAAGAAAGGGTACATAAGAAAATAAAGAAGAAGTTTCTTTTGATAATTCCTGTATTGATTGTGCTGAGTACTGGTCTGTTTTTTGTATTCCGGGAAACAGGAGTGATCAATAAGTATGTGTATGAGGAAGTGGATAATCTGGCAGAGCGGGAAGGGGTGTGTTTTGATAATCTTTTGTTTTCTTATAAAATAGTATTATATTGTGCAAATCAGAGGGAAGACAAACTGCTTTGCATACTGAATAATGGGGATGTGTATGCTTGTGAGTGGACTAATGAATTGACCCCATGGGACTGGTATTATGAAGGCACTGAAAAAATGAACGATAATGAACTGCGCCCCAGAGGTTATAACGATGAAAACTGGGGAAGGATGGAGAATGTTGTCTATCTGGGAAGGTTTTCCAACAGTGCAGTAAGCCGTTTGAACAGTTATGTAGATAATTATGATATTTATGGAGAATATTATTATGCAGAACCCCCGCAGGTTACAGTGCCGCAGGGAGGAGGCAGTCAAGAAGACGGAGAGCATATGGAGGAAGAGGATGAAGAAGTAGAATGGAGAGCTTATGGAGCACGGCTATTCTGGCATGAACAGCCGGAAGAGTATCTAAGCAAGGATGATCTAATAGAATGGTGCCGTATGAATCCAACATGGTGGGGAGGATATGAAAAGGAAATTCGGTCGAGGTCGTTAGATGAGAACGCCATAGCCGCCATAAAACTGTTTGAATCCAGCGGGTTTTATGAGCGATGGGTAAAGATGTGTCTGGATGGTGATTAATCTTTTACGCATCATATTATTCCAGGTAATTCCTGGGACAAATAATGTGGTATTAAAAGTGGTAGTTTCCCAAAGTGGGGTGCTGCCGCTTTTTTGGTATAATGATGTGTATTACGTAAATGTTTTAATTTAAATTATAGAATTTTTAATTTTGTGTGTGACATTTTGAAACGGTTAAGCATCTATTGTATGAAAGACAAAATGTGGGGCTCCTATTTTACAAATGATTTCACACGAAGGAGGGGTGAGTTGTAAAAAAATGAATAGTGAAACACTTATCCAAAAAGCTAAAATGAAAAATCCAGACGCATTTACCAAATTGATGACATCACAGATGCAAAGTATGTACCGTACAGCAAAGGCAATTCTAATGAATGACGAGGATGTGGCTGACGCTATTCAGGATACATTGCTGATTTGTTGGGAAAAAATGAGCGAGCTAAAAGTGGATCGGTATTTTAAAACCTGGATGACAAAAATTCTGATCAATAATTGCTATGGCATAATCAGAAGTAATAGGCGGATTACATATACGGACAAATTGCCCGAAAGAGTCAGTGAAGAGAATGTCAGCAATATTGAGTGGAGAGAGGCATTGTCCACGATTGACGAAAAATACCGAATAGTGCTTATTTTATTTTACTCCGAAGGTTTTCATACAAAAGAAATAGCAAAGATATTAGGGATTACGGACAGCGCGGTGCGGACAAGGCTTTCCAGAGGCAGGGAACAATTAAGGGAATACCATAAAACGTTATAGATGTGGACATTTAAGGAGGTAGATTGATGAGTAATAGAAATGAGGATATTTTATATCGGGATTTGGAAATCCCAGAAATTGTATGGGAAAAAGCGGAGGTGGTTTTCTCACAGATACATATGGAGGAAGAAAAAGGGAAGAATCATGTAAAAAAGAGGAAGATGCGGAAGATATATCTTCTGCCAAAGGTCGCTGTTGCTGCCATGATTTGCTGCCTTATATTCGGAACTACGGTTGCGGCGATGGAGATACTCAGCTTATATAGACAACGTATGGAGGATATGGAGAAACAGGAAATAGAAGACTTGTATCAATTGGCAAACGCCGGCGAAGCAAACAGTCTGAATCGTCCGTTTACAGCAGAAGAAGGAGTACGCTATCAGGCTCTGATTGAGGAATACGAAAAGAATGGCCGGTTTCCGGAAGGAACTTTGGCTATTATAGCAAATGCTGGTGATTATGATGGACAGGGTGTGGCTGTTGATACATCCACAAGAACAATTTATCTTCCAGAGGAATCACTGAGCGATGAAGAACTTTTGGAGATTATTGATTTTAACCATAAAATGACCTACAGCATTTATGAAGAGAATCAGGAGAGGATTCTTGCCCAGGGGAATTGGGAAAGCCGTATGGCAGCAATGACTGATGCGGAAGTTGACAGGATTTATCTGGCTTACTGCGCGTCAAAATTAGATGTGGGCGGCGGATACAGCAGGGAGCTTAGCCAGATGGAAAGCCAAAGATATGAAGAACTCAACGAACGGTATGAAAACGAAGGCATCTATTCGGAGATGGAATTAACTATTATAAAGAAATGGGATGAATATACAGGGAGCGGCGTTGCATTCTGCGAGGAAAACAGCCAATACTGTCTTCCTGATGGGGAGTTGTCCGATTCGGAACTTTTGCAGATCATTGATTTCGATCATAAGATCAATTATTGTTTTAGCAGATTAATTTATGAAATACAAATGGGACTCCGTGAAGGCTATCCGGAGGCTGAGTGATTCACAGTGTAGTATTTATTCCGTTATTTTAGGGAAATATGAAAAGCATACAGATCATTCGATTTACTTTTGGACCTTGATATGCTATACTATCGTAGATTTTAAATCTTTTTTCTGAAAGGAGCTGCCTTTTATTGAACCGTGAAGGTAGAATGGAATCAATGAGGAAAATAAAGTTAGTAGTTTATATTTTGTGCGTAGTGTACGTTGCTTCCGCCTGCGGTACAAAAGAGTCAAATATTTCAGAAGGTTATACTTCAGAAAATAGTATTTCAGAAGATTCTATGGTAACAGAAGAAGTGGCAGAATTCCATGTTCCTTCTAAGGAGGAAGTTCTCGCCATGCGGGAAATGGTATTAGATGGGATGACGGAAGAAGAGATTGAAAGATTAACGGAAAATATTAAAACGGCAAATCTCCAGCTTGAACGGGCATATCTGTATGAGAATATTTTCGATAAACTATCTGATAAGGGAAGTCCATATTGGCAGTATTTTGACCAGAAGGGCGATATCCAGCTTGGATGGTGGTATAATGGAACGATCTGCTCTATGGATAGGATCATACAAGCGGAAGGGATCACTGAAGAAGAATTTTATGAAACATATACTGACCCAGGCATTGTATATAACAGATTTGATGCGGCGAACTTTATAGATTTGCTGGAAGATATGAAGGCATCCGTACACAATGAGATGTTAGCTGCTGACCTACAGCAATTAATAGATTTAACTTATATGGCAGCAGATACTCACGAGGTTGAATATGCCAATGACATTTATAAGATCCTCCATGATATGGATTACTTTCTATTGAGATATGGGATCGAAGATGTTGGAAAATATACGCAGGATGCCGGCGTTGTGTCAAAATATTACGGGATACTTGCCGTCTATGGAGCGGAGCCTTTTGAAATGGATGATAAGTGAAAGGGAAAACAGTAGTAATTGGTGTAGTGAAAATATACAGAAAGGCGGATTAAAAAGGTCGAGTCATTTAGAAATGGCTTGACCTTTTGAAATTATATTATTAATATGTCACGGCAGTATCTTAAAATGTTCCCAAATAGCCTGAAAAATCAATGGTTTCACAGCTCAAAATATCGCTTGCTACAATACAATTACACCATTCTCTTTAAGTAAAAAAATATAAAATTTTTTGTAACAAATCGCACTTATAGGGAACTAACAATATGAGGTGCAAATATGGATAAAGAAAAAATTGATGAAATATATCGTGAAAATGCTGCAACGATATATAAATATCTTTGCGGTTTATCGCAGGACAGAGGGCTTGCCGAAGAACTGACGCAGGAAACATTCTTCCAAGCAATCAAAGGGATTGATAAATTCAGAGGTGACTGCAAAATTTCCGTCTGGCTTTGCGGTATTGCCAAAAACTTATGGTATAAAGAGCTTGAAAAAAGAAACCGCCACAAAACCGTTCCATTGGACGATACCATACCTTCCAAAGAAAGTGTTGAAAACAAAAGTCTGAATAATTTAGAAAAAGTGGAAATCTTTCAGCTTATGCACAATTTAGAAGATGTAACGAGAGAAGTCATGTATTTACGACTTGCAGGGGAATTACAATTCTCTGAAATTGCAACTATTATGGGAAAAACGGAAAATTGGGCGAGGGTAACTTATTACAGAGGAAAACAGAAAATAATGAAAGGAATGAAAGAATGGAAAGAGAATTAGCTTGTGAAATTGTAAAAGATTTACTTCCTCTCTATGTAGACGAAATGGTAAGTGATGTTTCCAAAAAGAGCATAGAAAACCATTTAGAACATTGTGTAGAATGTAATGAGATATATCAAAATATGGCTTTTCATCTGGAAATGGAAACACAGCCGACAGAGGTTCAAGATGTAAAAAGATTTTTGAAAAAAACAAAGAAAATGTACCTGTTATATGGTCTGGGTTGTCTTAGTTTTATTGCCATACTTGTCTGCATGATTGTAGATTTAGCCATGAATAAGGGAGTTACATGGTCTTTGATAACAGGAAGCTCCTGTTTATTTGCAGATATTTTAATATATGTTCTATCAACCTGCAAAAAGAATAAAGGCTGTATCACTATGGCGGTTATAAGCATTGGAACACTCAGCCTGCTTTCTGTCATACAGATTACCAGATATTGTCTTATGGGATCAGGAACAGTTTGGATATTCCGATATGGTTTACCTATACTGCTGCTATGGCTTCTGGTCCTTTGGCTGCCAGTACTTACAAGAACAATTCTGAAATGGAATATTTGGGATTGTATCGCATTGTTTATGTTATTGGTAATTGTAGGAAACTATGCTACCAAATTGATTACAGGGGATTACGTTTGGAATGATGTACTTCATATGCAGGGGTTCGCAGGTAATGCACTTGGCGAAGTTATTGGAATAATATTATTTGGAATTATTGGGAGGATTAAAAAATGGAAAAAATAATCAGCGTTCAAAATCTAAGGAAAGCATATAAAAAATCGAACACATTCGATTTTGAAACTGCCGTTGAAAATGTCAGCTTTGATCTTATGTCCGGAAATATTATGGGACTATTGGGGACAAATGGGGCGGGTAAGACTACCACATTAAAGATGATTACCAACTTATGCTCCAAAGACAAGGGGAAAATTGTCATAGATAATATATCGTTAGATAGCGATCCGGGGCTTGCGCTGTCAAAAGTGGGAGCTGCACTTGACACTCCCAGTTTTTATCAGGAATTAACCGCAAGAGAAAATATAGAATATTTTGCACACCTGTATAACAATATCCCTGACGGGCAAGTCATGGAATTACTTGATTATGTCGGGCTTAGTTCACAAACTGAAAAGAAAGTAAAAAAGTTTTCTCTTGGAATGAAACAAAGACTGGCATTGGCAAGGGCTATGTTGGGACAGCCCAAATTGATTATTTTAGATGAACCTGCAAATGGGCTAGACCCACAGGGACAGATCAATCTTTACCGTCTGATTTGTGATATGGCAAAAGAAAAACACACAACCTTTATTGTTTCTTCACATCAGCTACATGACATGGAAAAATTCTGTACGGATATTTTAATCTTGGATAAGGGAAAAAGTATTTTGCAGGGAAAAACAGAAGAAATTTTATCTGAAACGACAAATATTGTTGACTGCATACTGGAAGAAACAAAAGCTGCTAGGAGCGTCCTCTCTGGATGTCAAGGAATAAGTTTAGTGTCACAAAAAGGAAATCAATTTACAATTAGACTTGAAAACATTTGTTTCAATGATTTTGTAAAAAAACTGGTAGCAAACCATTTGCATATCCGCTATCTTTCCATGCGGAAATATTCATTGCAGGATCTTTTTCTAAAATTAACTGGGGGAGTAGAGCCATGTATTCATTAACAAGATTATATGCACAAAAAATATGCAGACAAAAGTTAATTTACATTTTTTTTGCCTGTTTTTTTACGGCTTCTTTCTTCTATGCTTTTCTTATTTCAACACCGCAAATGGAAGAAATGCTGAATATCAACATTGGAATTGTTGGGAGAAAAAACTTCCCCGAATTTATGATGAGATTTTATGTTGGAACAGTGGGTATTCTTTTTAATGTATTTCTGCTGACATTATTTATTTGTGAGGAAGATAGGAACAAAATGCTTTATCAGCCTTTATTGCATGGGGAAAGCCGCAGCAGAATGATATGGTCAAAAATCTATGTTGCCGTTAGCATGTCAATGATTTTTGTTCTGCTGACAGCTTTCATAAATTATATAACAGCCTATATGCGTTGGGGTTATGAAATTTTTGATCAGACAGCCTTAATCAGAACTGTTATGAAATATCTGTTATCGGCTATATATATGTCTGTTATTACACTTGGGATAATTGCACTTTGTATATATACCCGTAACGCATGGAAAACGATATTTTTTGTGATTATTTATCTGTTGATTGACCAATTTATTTACAGTTCCAATATTGTATTTTTACAAAAAATATGGTTTGGATATTATTTTAACCTTTGGACGTTTACATATGAGTATCAGAAAATACCATTAAGTGAGCTTCTTATAGGAATACCTATTATGGTAGTATATGGGATTATTTTTTCACAAATATCTTTATGCAGAATACAAAAAATAGATTTTTGAGTGAGGTAAAAAATGATTATAAGATTACTAAATATACAATTTGCAAGATTAAAAAGGCAAAAGATATTATATTTATTTTTTATTGTAATGGCAGTAATTATCATTTCCAATGCGCTGCAATGCGCGGGCAGTTCAGAAGATAATGGTATGGGATATTATGCAGGTGGTAGATTTCCAACGATGTGTATGCAGTCCTATATTGATATTATTGGTACATTATTCCTTAGCTTTATCAGTGCTGTATTGATCTGCGGGGAAAGAGCAAGTGGTATGTTTAGGCAACCTTTGTTGAACGGTATTTCCAGAAAACAGCTCTTGCTAGCAAAAACCGTTAGTATTTTTACAGTAGCATTGATATGTTTTTTGTTTGTAATTATATTTAGTATCGGTACTGGCTTCTTATTGTGGGAAAATCATATATTCGATCATGCACAGGAATATTTTTTACAAATGCTATTATTGGGTTTTCCACAAACAACATTAGTTTTGTTTTTAGTTTTTTTGTCCTTATATATTTCTAATATTTCCAGTATGATGTGCGCTTCACTGATTATTTTATTAGTCAATAATTTATTTAGTCAATTTTTTGGTGGTTATATATCGTTTATAGATTTTATGTATTATCTTTATGCCTTTTCTGGATATAACGGATTGGAATTAACGAGCAAGATTATTGTATTGGGTATCACTGTTAATATCGTAACAGGAGTTATTCTTGTTTATGGTATCAGTAAACGTACAAACAACATGACAATGTAAAAATGTAGGTGATAGAACACTGTCTGACTATATATAATTTGAAGCTGTGCAGATTACCACCACCTCCAAATTTGTAAGTAAATTATGCGATTTGGGCTTAGAGAGAGAAAGCGTCTATCACATATTGCTTGAATATTATAACAGTCTAGAAGATGGAATGATTAGTGATTGTGTAGCAGATGTTTTGGACTCTGTAGTTGGTTGGTGTTCTCCACAAAAACGAATATGGAAGGATTGAATTTTGGTAGATAATCGGAAATAGAAGTAGTATAATCAAATTGATAAATCTGTATTTTAATAATAGAAGTATGTTATTCAGCAAGGTAAAATATATGGCCATGAATTTGAGTTAAGCTAAATGCCCATCAAAGACCTGATTGCCGGAACCCGCAGTAACTTCACTCATGACCGTTCCCCAT
>CAMWHY010000110.1 GCA_947174185.1 uncultured Lachnospiraceae bacterium
TGCTGTAGTTGGCAATAGCCAAGAAACTGATAATTACGCCTACAAAAATAAGTAACGTTACTATCGTTGCTATGATTTTCCCTGCGGTTGTACTAAATAAACCTTTTTGTCCCATTTGTAATCTCCCTTTCCCTTGTTTTAGTTTTGTAGCCTGTTTCAGAGTCTGTTGATAAGCCGGATTTTGTCCTTTTGTGTTCCGTAAATAATCTGGATTAAGTTCCGGTGCCCGCAATTTCTCTGCTTCCATTTGCAGCAATCGTACCAGAAACGGCAGTGCAGCAATTGAGTATAACTTGTCGTCATGTTTCTGCTCATACTTCTGCACGCCCTCCCTGATCAGTTCTTTTGCATTATGCAGACGGGATTTTACCGTTCCCTCCGAACATTCCATCCATTCGGCAATTTCAGATAAAGAAAGCCCATCATAGTAATACAAAAGAATCGTCTGATATTGAACATCAGATAATTCCTTTTGCATGATCTGCTGCACAATTTCTCGCATACTTTCTTTTATGATATAAGCTTCCGGCAAAAAACTTTCTTCCGTCTCAAGAGACTTCACAGGAATGTCTTTTTCTTCTGATAACGGAATCCACTGTTTTTGCTGAATCAGAAAATCTTTGCATTTGTTGATGGCGATCCGGTTGATCCATCCGGGAAATTTCTCCGGATCATCCAGCATGTCCAGTTTTTGAAATGCCGTAGCATATGCTTCTTGCATCTGGTCTGTTGCATCAGCCTCAGACTTCAACAGACCAAAGCAGGTAAAAAATACCATCTGCTTTGTTTTCTGATACAGAGCTTCGTAAGCTGCCTGACTTCCTTTTTTTGCTTCTGTTACAAGCAACGTCATGTTATCTTTCATTCTGCGTTCTCCTTCCGGCTATAACAATCCTCTGATAAATAGACGAGATTAAAATGTAAAAAGTTCATTTTAGTATACAAATTTTTGATTTCAATTTCCAGTTATAAAAGATTGTTCTCTAAAATTTTATAAAAGCATGTAATCCGTTTACCAATTCCTGTATGTTTTGTGTTATAATGTCTATGTAGTTTTGTTTTTTATTTTATACGTTTAAATATAGCTTTATTTATTATGGCTTGAAATGTCTCAAAAAGATTAGGATAGAAAGGTGAGGAGTACTATGGAAAAAATTATTGCACTTGCAAATCAAAAGGGAGGCGTTGGCAAAACAACAACAACAGTCAATTTGTCCGCATGTCTTGCATCAAAAGGAAAAAATGTATTAGTTATTGATACAGATCCGCAGGGTAATGCGACCAGCGGATTTAGCATTAACAAAGTAGAGCAGGAAAAGACAATCTATGAATTGTTGTTAGGAGATTATTCTATTCAGGAATGTATCATTAAGGATGTCATTCCTGGTGTGTCGGTTTTACCATCCAATGTTAATCTTGCTGCTGCGGAGATTGAACTGATCGGAATAGAGGAAAAAGAGTTTATTTTAAAAAAAGAAGTGGAGTGGATCAAAGATCAGTATGATTACATATTGATCGATTGTCCGCCTGCTTTGAATACACTGACCTTAAACGCCATGACAACAGCCAATGCTGTAATTGTACCGATCCAGTGCGAGTATTTAGCATTGGAAGGACTGAGCGATCTGATCACGACAATCAATTTGGTCAAGGAACGTCTAAATCCTGAACTTGATCTGGAGGGAATTGTATTTACTATGTATGACAGTAGAACAGTTCTTTCCCAGCAGGTAGTGGAGAATGTAAAGGAACATTTTCCGGATAAGATCTATGAAACAAAAATTCCAAGAAATGTTCGTCTTTCTGAAGCACCCAGTTACGGTCAGCCGATCATTATGTATGATCCGAAGTCTGCGGGCGCGGAAAGTTATATGGCACTGGCGGAAGAAGTGATTGCAAGGAAATAGAACTTTTAATAACGGCCTTTTCGGAATTTGTGGAGGAAATTAATTTGGGGTATATAAACGACAATATCATTGAATTTCACGGAGAAACATTTAAAGCGTTATGTTCCGATAGAGAGTCTTACGTTTCCGTTAATGGCGTGCGGCATGATATATTGTCGAAAACTTTATCTAAATTTAAAGATTGCTCAAATGCAAAGGAATATGTTGAAGCGATAGAATGCTTTGCATATTCGGTATTAATTGAAAAAAGTATTTTTAATGATGGATATTTTACAGAATAGCAATTCCAGTTTGAAAAGAATAGCAATTTTCATTTCAATGAATGACAAATCTTTAGCTTATATACTCCATAAAATATGATGCAATCTGCTCCGGTGTATAATCATTATGCTCCGTAATCCACCACCGTAATGTTTCTGCAAAGCTACATACTGCCATATGCAGAACATATTCCGGTGGTAATGTGTAATGCAGTTTTTTCACGGAATCTGAAAACATTTCCCGCAGATACTCTTTAAAATATCCCATAAAAATTTCTCCGCTTTCACAGGAAAGAAGTCCTTTCAGGTTCTTTCTGTTGTCCTGTAAATGGTACAAAATGTGCGTGATTTCCTTTTCAAAATCATGTCCGGCATGGGAAAAGTCGTGACCGTTTTCCTGTCTTAAATCATCAGAAAAAACGTGCTGGAAAATATCCGTACACATTGCTTCCAACAGGCTTTCCTTTGTTTCAAAATGGGCATAAAAAGTACTTCTTCCCACATTTGCTCCGTCTATGATTTCTTGTACCGTAATGCTCCCAAAACTTTTTCTTTCAAGCAAGGTGCTGAACGCATCAAAAATAGCCTTTCTTGTTTTCTGCTGCCGTCTGTCCATAAAACCTCCGTATATTTTAACCAAAATGTTCAGTATCGTACAAAAATGACATTTTGTTTGTTGATTTGCTTCCTGATACTGCTACAATAAATATAAAACAAATTGTATGATAACATATAGATTGTACAACTCTCGAAATGGGTTGTCAATTTGCTGTTTATGGAGGTGCTTTATTTATGATGAAACGTATCAATGATTTTTTGGCAGGTCTGCTGATGACAATCGTGGGTGGTACCTTTTTGATTATGAGTTTTATATTTTCAAAAATAAATATTGTTTTACCAGGCAATGTATTGCCTTTTGATCCTGCATGGATAACCGTTTTTATCTGTGGGATCCCTTTACTGTATCTTGCAGTATGGAGATTGATCTATAATAAGGGAATCAGTAAAATATCTTCTGCACTGCTGATAAGCGTTGCCATGATTGCAGCAATCGCCATAGGAGATTTATTCGCTGCCGGTGAAGTTGCCTTTATTATGGAAATTGGGGCTATCTTAGAGGATATGACGACAAACAGGGCAAAGAAAGGACTGAAAAACTGATCAGTCTTGCCCCGACACAAGGAAGACGGATTACAGGCAAAACGACTGAAAACGGTAAATCAGCAGCAGAATCCGAAAAATTGATTCCGGCAGACCAAATCCAGCAGAATGATATTCTTCGTGTACTGCCGGGTGAAACACTTCCTGTTGACGGGATTATTATTGATGGGGAAACTTCCATTGACCAGTCTGTTATGACAGGAGAATCTCTTCCGGTTGACAAAGGAGTAGGGGAAGAAGTTTTTTGTGGAACAATCAATCGGTTTGGTTCAATCGATTTAAGGGCGACCAAAGTGGGCATGGACAGTTCTTTGCAAAAACTGATACGAATGGTTCAGGACGCAGAAAGTAAGCAGGCGCCAATGCAGAGAATTGCCGATAAATGTGCAAGCTGGCTTGTACCTGTTGCTCTGATAATTGCTATTATCACAGGATTTATTACGCAGGATATTGTAAGGGCGGTAACTGTCTTAGTGGTATTTTGTCCATGTGCCTTAGTGCTTGCCACTCCGACAGCGATTATGGCAGCTATAGGGCAGGCGACAAAACATGGTGTAATTATCAAATCAGGAGAAGCGCTTGAAAAAATGGGGAAAGTGACTACCATAGCATTTGATAAGACGGGCACACTGACTTATGGTAATCTGGAAGTAAGTGATATTATTTCTTTAGATGAAAATATCAGTGAAAATAAGCTGCTTGCACTGACAGCCTCCGCTGAAATGAAAAGTGAGCATCCATTAGGTAAAGCGATTGTAGCCCATGCAAGGAAAAAAGGCGTGGAACTCACAGAATCCGCCTCATTCCAAATGCAAAGCGGAAAAGGTATTTATGCAGAAATATCCGGTATCAGACTGTATATTGGAAATGAAAAATATATTTTGCAAAGCGGAATAAATCTTCCGCAAAATGTGAAAAAGGAATTGGAAGGGCTGCGTATACAGGGAAAAGCCTCTGTTATTGTTGCTGACAGTGGTTCCTGTCTAGGCATCATAGCATTATCTGACGTATTAAGACCAGAAGCCGGAACAATGGTCGCAAAATTATCTAATATGCACACAACTACTGTATTGCTGACCGGAGATAACATTAAAGCAGCAGCTTACTTTGCAAAACAGGCAGGAATTACGAACGTGAAAGCTGATCTGCTTCCGGAAGAAAAGGTAACCAGCATTTCCGAAATACAAAAACAGGGAAACAGTGTATGTATGATTGGCGATGGCGTAAATGATGCACCGGCACTTAAAATTGCCGATGTCGGTGTGGCAATGGGCAGCATGGGAAGCGACATTGCAGTAGAGGCAGCGGATATTGCCCTTATGAGTGACGATATTTCTAAAATCCCTTATTTAAAAAGGCTGTCAAATGCCACCGTATCGACAATAAAATTAAGCATTACCCTCTCCATGTGCATCAATTTTATTGCCGTAGCCTGTTCCGTATTAGGTGTACTGAACCCGACAACAGGGGCTTTGGTGCATAATGCAGGTTCTTGCTTTGTGGTTCTGATTGCAGCATTGCTCTATGACAGGAAATTTGAGTAAACTAAGAAAGCATTTTAATCAGTTCTTCCTGTCCCATTTATTCTGTGTTATAATTTGTTAAAGGTTTTCCTTTCCCTTATTTTTGCCCTTATGGGAGTTCTGTAACAGAAACAATCCGTTGGAATGTGAATGCTATAACAAGAAGGTGATGAAATTATGGCAATGTGGAATCCGTGGCGTGGCTGCCACAGATATAGTGAGGGATGTAAATATTGTTACATTCATAAAGGCGACTTCAAGAGAGGGATTGATACAAATAATATTGTAAAGACAGATAATTTCTATGCCCCTATCGCTAAAAATAAGTCGGGAGAGTACAAAATCAAATCTGGACAGACTGTTTATCTCTGTTTTTCCACGGATTTTTTGATTGAGGATGCAGATGTGTGGCGTACAGAATGTTGGCAAATGATACGGGAGCGTTCCGATTTGCAATTTATTTTTTTGACAAAACGGATTGAGCGTTTTATGGACTGTATTCCAGACGATTGGAACGGTGGGTATGAAAATGTAACTGTCGGCTGTACGGTTGAAAATCAAGACAGGACAGATTACAGACTTCCCATTTTTAAGGAGCTTCCGATCAAGCATAAAAATATTATTTGTCAGCCTTTGATAGAGAGCATAGACCTGTCAGCCTATTTAGATAATATCGAGTTGGTTGTAGTTGGCGGCGAATCGGATAAAAATGCCAGACCGCTTGATTATGAATGGGTACTTGCCATACGGGAGCAATGTATTTCCCATAATGTGCATTTTGAATTTCGGCAATGTGGAACACATTTTGTTAAGGACGGAAAAAACTATACCTTGAATGTCCGTGATTTATGCAGTCAGGCAAAAAAAGCAAATATTAATTTTTAATTATCTCCCATTTCAGAATTGTATACCCGTTAAAAACAGGCTTATAATTGTACTAATAAATCGGGATTTAGGAGGTAAGGTATATGAATATTGATAACTATAAGGCATATATTTCGGCAGAAACTATGATGGGGCCAAATAGCGTAAGGATATTAGCAGAGCTATTTGACAAATATCCTTTACAACTTGCTCCTGATGATATGGTCCTCGACTTAGGATGTGGGACGGGACTGACAAGTCTTATCATTGCTAAAGAGACCGGAACGAGAGTTTTCGCAAATGATTTATGGATAAGTGCAGAAGAAAATGGGAAACGGTTTGATGAATGGGGTGTTGGAGAGCAGATAACACCTATTTGTGAAGATGCGAACAATCTTCATTTTGAAAAACAGCAATTCAGTGCTCTGATTAGTATTGATTCTTATCATTATTTTGCAGGAAGTAAGGGATTTTTTCAGGAAAAGATTTTGCCATTTATGAAAGATAATGGAGTGGTTTTGATTGGAATCCCTGGTCTGAGGGATGAATATACAGGCCGTGCCGAAGAGCTTCTTTCCGATTGGCTTGGAGATGATGCCTATATGTTCAAAAGTCCAAAACTCTGGAAAGAACTCATCGGCGACAACGATAGAATCGAGTCGGTGAAAACATGGGAAATGGATTGTTTCAGCAAAGCATGGGACGATTGGCTTGCAACAAATAAAAAATTTGCTCTCGACGATAGGCAACACTTTGATACGATCATTAAACCATATACTTGTTTTGTGGGTATTTATATCAAACTGAAAAAGCATTGTGAAGCGAAAATAAAATGAAGAAGAAACAGACAGATCATATAAAACCATTTGACATGCATATTCCTCCTAAGAAACAGAATCCGTTCTTGATGCCAGTAATCTGGCTGGGTTCTTATATACTGACAAGAAAGAATCATCTTAGGATCACAAAGGATCTTCGGGGGATCAGACCGCCCTTTTTAGTGATTGCCACCCATCAGGGTTTTTCTGATTATTACATTGCGCCGCTGGCGCTATTTCCTTATCGGGCAAATTATGTGTCGGATGTGGAGGGCTATGCGGCATTTGGTGAATGGTTGTATCGAAGCATCGGCTGTATCGGGAAACGCCGGTTTGTTTCCGATGTCAACGTATTATTGAATATGAAGAAATGTATTCGGATGAAACAAAGTGTTGTTGTTTATCCGGAGTCAAGACATTGTAATGCAGGTACGACTTCTTATTTACCGGATCATCTGGGGCAGCTCGCTAGATATCTAAATGTTCCCGTCGTCATATTATCAGCTCATGGCAGCTATCTGGAAAGCCCGTTTTGGGATGAAGAGTATAGCAGGAAAGCGCCAATCACAGTAAAATTGGAATGCCTTTATACAAAAGACGAGCTGATAAACGCCAGTGAGGAAGAGATACAGGAGAAAGTTGCGCGCGCTTTGCAATATGATGAATATGCATGGCAGCAGGAAAATAAAATTTATTTAAAGCGCAATCGTGCTAATGGACTGCATAAAGTATTGTACCAGTGTCCGCATTGTAAAAATAAAAATACATTGAATCATGATACGCCGGGCAATATTATGATGACATCTGATGAAAAAGGTATCAGATGCAAAGTATGTAATGCGACGTGGAACCTTACGACACTTGGAGAATTGGAATACAGTGGGACAGAAAACATATCTGCCGATAAAAAAGAAATCCAGGATAACGACAGAAATGATATGAAAGAGCTCAGAACGATCCCATCATGGTATGAGTGGGAGAGAAGCTGTGCCATTGATGAATGGAACAGCAGCAATCAGGAGATTGTTTATTCTGTTCATGTAGAGGCCCTGCCAAACTCCAAAGGATTTATTGATTGCGGCAGAGGTACACTGGAATTTAATCGGGATGCATTTATCTTAACTTTTGTCGATCAGCGGCTTGTATTTCCACACCATATCAGGGAATCGGTACAAACGGAGTATAACTACAAAGGAAAAGGAATGTGTATCGTATTGTCAACACTGGATAACTGTTACTATATTTATTCTGAAGACAGGCATTTCAATCCCACATGGATGCAGTTTGTGGGGGAATATTTATATCAGCATAGTAAAATTTCATTTAAGTTTTTGTGATCCAATCATTGCACTAACAAATCGTAATTTACAGGAGGAAGAGATGAATAAGCTAATACCCAAAATAGGTGCAGCAATAGTGACACTAACCGTTTTCCTTTTTGCAATATTTATGATAGTAGATTTTCCATTTGGTTCATACCTCGTATGTATGTTTTTACCGATAGGCTATATCATGATGGTGGCTGGCTTTCACTATGAAAGCGCAAAGCAACAACGGGTATCTGCAAATATAGGAATGATTTTTTCTGCAATATATGCTGTATTGATTTTCTTGGTATATTTTGCACAGACCACAACTGTAAGATTGGAAGATATAAATGAGCAAGCAATAAAGATATTAGATTTCCAGAGAGGTGGTCTGCTTTTTAATTACGACCTGCTCGGATATGGAATGATGGCTCTTTCAACTTTTTTTATTGGACTTTCTATTAAAGCAGAAAGTAAATCTGATAAATGGCTGAAATATCTGATGATGATACACGGTGTCTTTTTCATTAGTTGCTTTATAATGCCTATGACAGGTGTTTTCACAAGTATGGCAAATGGTGATAACGGCAGCGGCGGCACGATCGCACTTCTGTTTTGGTGCGCTTACTTCATTCCAATAGGTATATTGTCGTATAAACATTTTGGAAAAGAAAAACGATAAATTCCAATTTATCTAGCTGAAAGTAGAAATTTGACAGAGGAAAAACAAATGAAAATAGAAGGCAATGAAAAAGAAATAGCAGCAATGGAGCAATTTCATCAAGGAAACAGAGAAGAAAAAAATAAAAATTTTATCCGAATTAACAGAACATACTATTGTAAATGAAATTGAGGCTCCTAAAGAAATAATAAGAAAAGATAAAGGATAAAATTTCTAGTTTGTGGAGTAATCAATGGGAATATTGTTCCGAAAATAAAGATATTATTTTAACATCAAGGAAGGAAAAAAGAATATGATTAATATCACACATTCAAAGATGAATCGTTTTAATTATAAATTGTGGAATAAATATTTTATGGCAAATGACAGGAAAAGGCTTCAGATAGATTTTTCCAAGGAAACGGGTCTTACGGAAACAGAGAAAAAGCTGATTTTTCCATCGATACAGGCGTTCCAGAAAGGGGAAGGTTCTGATGGCGCCTTTCTGATGTATGTAGTAGAAGAATTTGCCTTTAAGTATCAGAAGAAAGAATACATAGAAGCAATGCGGCAGTTCGTAAAAGAGGAGAACTGGCATTCCGCATATCTGAAAAAATATATGGATTATTATGGCGTGAAGTCAAAAGACAGAACCTTTCTGGATGAGTGTTTTCGCAGATTGAGAAAGCTTGGCGGGTTGAAATGTGAGATTACGGTATTGGTAACAGCGGAGATGATCGCACTGACTTACTATGATGCATTATCCCGGTGTACAGATTCTCCCGCGCTGAAAGAGATCTGCGCGCAGATGCTGCATGATGAACTGCCGCATATTATGTTCCAGTCTTATACGCTTAGTCATATGGAAAAAGGGTGGTTTGACCGGACATTGAGAGTTTTCTTTATGGCTGCCACTTTGCTGCCGGTATGGATTGCATATCATGAGGTATATCTTCATGGTGGATATAATTTATCCCGGTATATAAGAGAAAATATGGGGTATTTGAAACAGTCTATATTTATGACAAAAAAATATGACTCTTAATAAAACAAAGGGAAGATGTGTTGGTCATATTGATGGCTGATCAATGGTATCATGAAAGAGTTGATCAGCTTCCATTTTGATCTTTTGCAGTTCCTGGTCACATCTCTTGATCTTTGTTTCGTGTAAATAGTTGACTTTTTGTTCAAAATACGATACTCTCATATCAATTCAATGATTTTCTAATGTCTGGTATCTGATTGGCGGCTCGCCATATATACCTTACTTTTACTGACATACCTAATGTACGGTGCGGCTTTTGTCTGTTTCTATTTCTATTTTTTACTATTTTTAAACAAGTTTTTCTTCAAGTAATATCATCTATTTGTTCTATAGTTATTCAACATAGTATCCAGATCACAGATTTTCAACTTGTATCATCATTCCCTAACTTATATCACCAATGAAAGGAGTTACCTATGGCAAAAACCAATGTTACTATCAAAGGCACCAAAAAAGTCAGTCTGGATGACCTCTATGGCGTCATACCAATCCGCATGACTAATGATTACCTTTTTCGGGCATTGATGCAGCGCAACAGCAATGTTTTAAAATCCCTTATTTGCTCTCTGCTCCACCTAGATCTTGATGATGTTACTTCCGTCACGATTCTCAATCCTATCGAGCTGGGTGAAACCATTGATGATAAGAATTACATCCTTGACATCAAAGTGGAATTAAACGGATATACTACCATTAATCTGGAAATGCAGGTGGTTAATGAAGGAAACTGGCCGGAACGTTCTCTGTGTT
>CAMWHY010000111.1 GCA_947174185.1 uncultured Lachnospiraceae bacterium
CTACTTTCCTTTAATTCTGACAATGTCATTGCGTCAATGCTCTTATGCTTATCGATACATGCCAGTACCAGCCTTCCGATGACTTCATGTGCATCCCTAAACGGCATTCCCCGCTTTACCAGATAATCCGCTGCGTCCGTTGCATTAGTAAATCCATTGACCGCGCTTCGCGCCATCACATCTTTTCTGAACTTCATGGTATCCATCATCTGCATGAACATCATAAGACATTCTTTGACCGTATCAATGGCATCGAATGTTCCTTCTTTGTCCTCCTGCATATCTTTATTATATGCAAGCGGGATTCCCTTCATGGTTGTCAGCATCGCCATCAGGCTTCCATAAACCCTTCCGGTCTTGCCACGGACAAGCTCAGCGATATCGGGATTCTTCTTCTGCGGCATGATGCTGCTTCCTGTGGAATAGGCATCGTCAATCTCTATAAATCCGTATTCATTGGAGTTCCATAGGATCACTTCCTCGGAAAACCGTGATAAATGCATCATAATCGTAGATAATGCAGATAACAGTTCAATTACATAATCCCTGTCGGAAACACTGTCCATGCTGTTTCTCGTCGGTTCTGTAAATCCTAAGAGGGAAGCTGTATACTCCCGATCCAACGGATACGTGGTCCCTGCAAGCGCCCCGGCCCCCAGCGGACAGGTAGACATGCGCATTAAGATATCGGTTAATCTTGAACGGTCACGCACAAACATTTCAAAATAGGCACTCATATGATGCGCCAGCGTCACCGGCTGTGCTTTCTGCAGATGTGTAAATCCCGGCATGTAGGTTTCCAGATTTTCCTCCATAATACGGTACAGAATCTCCTGAAACTTAATCAATAAGTCATCGATCGCACAGATCTGTCTCCGGACGTACAGCTTCATATCCAGTGCCACCTGATCATTACGGCTCCTTCCGGTATGCATTTTCTTTCCGACATCTCCGATCCGGCTGATCAGATTGGCTTCCACAAAGCTATGGATGTCCTCATATTGATCTGTGATTTCCAAAGCTCCGCTCTCCACATCCGTTAAGATCTCTTCCAATCCCTTCTGAATGGCGTCTCTCTCCTCAGTCGTAATGATCTCCTGCTTCTCCAACATCATGGCATGCACCATGCTGCCGGAGATATCCTCTTTATAAAGTCTTTTATCAAACTCTATGGAAGCATTAAACAGATATACATTGCGGTCTGTCTCCTTTGTAAATCTGCCTCCCCATAATTGTGCCATTTTCTTATTAATCCTTCCTGTATTCTTCTTGTTCCCTACAATGCAATACTTTCCCTTTTTCGGAAAAGTGTTCTCAATCTCACAATCCTTTATTTTTACAATACTTTATATTAGCATATCAATCCACGATTTTCAACCATAACCGATTTATGTCACCAAATTAGCAAAATGACTTCCTAATCTTATTCCATCTCAATCAGCGCAGCTGCACCAATAATTCCCGCATCATTCCCATGCGCTGCTTTTTTGATCTGCGCCACTGCGGCGATCTCCCCACCAAAACAGTTTTCCTTCACATATGTTTGCAACGTTTCTTCCATCAGATCAAATCCTTCGCAGATCCCTCCACCCAAGTAGATTATCTCTGGTCGGAAAATATTGATAATATTCACAATCCCACAGCCCAGATATTCCAGATACTGCTCAAATACCTTCACCGCAACTGGGTCTTTTTGCCGTACGGCTTCTATAACATTTCTCCCATTTAACCTGTCTGTTAGCTCAAGCAGGCTGGAATCCTTCGCCTCCTGCGCTGCCCATTTTGCATCCTCCACCAGTGCAGACGCAGATACATAAGCCTCCAGACAACCCTTTCTGCCACAGCTGCACTGCCTTCCACCATGACAGATCACCATATGTCCCAGTTCAGCCCCGCCCGGCTGCTCTCCCTCATACAGCTTTCCATTTAATATAATACCACTGCCAACCCCTGTTCCAAGGGTTAACAGAACTGCACTTTGAACACCGGTGTCCGTATCGCACACCAGCTCTCCAAGTGCCGCGCAGTTTGCATCATTCGATACCCTGACTTTGATTACGCTGCCATCCGCATCCTCTGCCAGCATTTTTCCAAGCAGTTCTGCAAGCGGTACATCGTCCCATCTAATATTATTAGAATACAAAACAATACCGCTTCCGGCATCAATCGTGCCGGGACTCCCAATCCCTATTCCGGCAATATCACGCAAGGGAATACCGGCCTCCTCCGTCAGCTTCTTAACAAGCGCCGACATATCCCGGATAATTTCTTCTGCTTCACGTTCCGCCATGGTAGGTGTCGCCCCACGGGCAATGATCCTGTTCTCCTCATCTACGATACCGCCTTTGATATAAGTGCCGCCAAGATCTATCCCAACGCGTTTCATCTCTTATCCTGCCTTTCTCTTTTAGATCATCTATAGAAGAATACCCCGCATGGCAACCGCTTGTTTTCTGCAAGCGGCATTCATGCAGGGTATGAACCTATCCCTTACAAAACCGGTTTTAGGTAGATGAAATCGATTCAAACTTTCTCTTCAGATCATTGGATATATCACTGATCATCACCGTAGATGCAGCAATCTCCTCCGAACTGGATGCAAGAGTTGTGATCCGTCTGTTGACTTCATCCACTACCTGCATCAGCTTTTGGGCTCCCTCATTCAATTTATCCATCGCAATGATGATCTCATCTTTATTATGTTCACTGTCCTTAGCCGTACTGCGGCTGGATTCGCTCAGTTCCTTGATCTGAGAAGCAACCACCGCAAATCCCTTGCCTGCCTCTCCGGCGCGCGCCGCTTCAATCGAAGCATTTAAGGACAACAGGTTAGTCTGCGATGCCACGGAAGTAATATTCTCATTGTTCTTGCCAAGCTGGATCAGCAGCTCATTGATCATCTCAAAGGAATTCTTCATATCCTCGCAGAAGGTAACCACTTCACCCATCGCCTGACTGATGTTGCTGCTCTCCTCAGCATTTTTATTATTGCCTAAGGACATTTCTTCAATGGATATGTTCAGGGAAACAAACTGTTCATTAGCATCCTTGACCATTCTTGATATTTGTTCCGTCTTTTCTAAGATCTTTCCGTTCTGTTCTTCCATCTCGGCTGACATTTTTTCCAATTGTTTCTTCTCTATCTCAGCCAGATCTTTTACATAATGAATACAACTTGTTTTATTATTGCAGCCATTGTAAATCGCCGCCGCCATATCGCGACAGGTATTGTAACCGCAAGCGCTGCAGTTGATCTTCTGCTTAAGATCGGTATTCTTATTCATGGCTTCAAAAATTTCCCTAAGCTGCTTCTCGTCAGGGCGAGCCACGATATTGCCCGCTGATTTATCCGTATAATGACGGACAAAATCATTCACATCAAGATTGGCAAACTGTTTATTCAGATTCTTTAAACGTTTTTCCGGCGTCAGATTTCTTCCCCATGCGCTCCTTAGATCTCTGCTCTTGCTTGCTTCTCTAATCTTCTGGAGTTCATACAGCGTATCATCTGACTTGGTTTTTTCTTCCTCCACACCAGTACCATAGATACATCCCTTTGCACAGTTCAGGGCATCTACCATAAAGGGAAGCGGCTTATTTTGTAAAACTCTTTTCTTATAATCCTCCAGGAAATGATAAGCATGCTTTTCACCCTCGATCTGACGGATAAATAAATCCTCACCGCAGAACCAATATACATTTTCCTTCAGACCACCCGGCATCGGATAGATAGAACCAAGACCATATTCTATTTCATTCTCTGCGGGTTCCGCCATAATATTATGCTGTCTTGCATATTTGGCAAGATGGTCAAAGGTAACATTGTAACTAATATAACCATATGTATTGGGATCGCTGATTTCTGATTTCTTGGCAATACAAGGACTGATAAACGCCAGCTTTTCCGTCAGATGCATATACTTCTTCGCATATACGGCCGCACACATCATCGGACTATGTATAGGCACCAGATACGGTATCAGTTCCGGAATATAATGCTCAATATAGTTTACAATAGCCGGACACGGCTGGGAGATTCCGCCCAGGAAATTATGCTCGGTAATATATTTGATATACCCCCATGTTGTAATATCCGCACCAAAGCTTACGCTAATAATACGATTAGCGCCCATGCGTTTTAAACCGCCTAAGATCTTCTTGTATTCATTAGGGTAATTGGCAGCAAACGCAGGCGCCCACAACAGGGAAATCTTTTCCCCTTTTGCAAGGTCAGCCATAAGCTGTTCCGTATCGTCCTTAAATTCTCTGGCTTCATGTTCACAGGAATCAAAACACGCTCCACAACCGATGCACTTACTCCCATCAACATAAATCCGCTGTCCCGCTTCTGTCTCTACAGCTCTATTAGCTGTAAGAACAGGACACTGTGAAATACATTTGTTACAGCCGATACACTTATCGTTTGTAAATACCAGCCCATTTTGTTCAAATTCCGCCATTTTACCCTCCGTTTTGAAACCAAAAATTCGATAGATTTTCTCCACGTTTCAATAAATGTAAGCATAAATATCGTTTGCAAATTAAAAATGTTAAAACGCGAAAAACCCCCTAATGTTAATATTTTATTACATTTATACAAGTAAGTCAACATAATTTGCGTTTTATTGAGTAAAATTGATTGCCTGCAAGTTACTTAACACCTGTTCTAACACTTCAAAATACTCTCCAAATGTCTTCTTACAGCAGGAAGGATTTAATATCTTTACCCCTTTTGTGCGAAGCCCTGTCAGCGCAAACGCCATTGCTACCCTGTGGTCATCATACGTCTCGATCTCGCACCCTTTCGGCACACCGGGAAAAATGGTCACCTCATCCTCCCTTTCTTCCGTTTCAATACCCAGCGCAGTCAGATTACGCACGATCGCCTGTATCCGGTCGCATTCCTGCAGACGGATATGTCCGATGCCGGTTATGGTAACCGGCGCATCCGCGTAAGGTGCAATCGCAGCCAGCGTCAGCGCCTGATCGGAAAAAGCTGACATATCCAGGATAAATCCCCCCTTTAACATGCCATCCGCCGGTCCGGCAACGACCAGTCCACTGTTGTCCGTCTCTTCTACCCTGCAGCCCATCTTTTCCAGCACCTTGATAAACTCAGTATCGCCTTGCAGCATGGGAAAGCATACTCTTGGAATAGTCATCCGAACACCCAATACCGCCGCAAGGGCATAGAAGTACGATGCCGCCGACATATCCGGCTCCACAACATAATCCATTGCCTGATAAGCCGCATCACCGTTCAATAGAAAACGAAGTTTTCCACGCACCACTTTTTTATTCACGATGACGCCAAACTGTTCCATCATCTTCACGGTAAGATCCGCGTAACTGAGTCCATGGGAACCTTTCACGTCAATCTCCATCGTTTGATGCAGCGTCCCTGCCGCGATTAACAGTGCGCTTAAAAACTGGGAACTCTGGTCAATATTAACCGTGATACATTCCGGAAGCACGTCTTCTAAACGGAGTTTATTTACGTTCTTTTCCCCGCTGCTTTCCTCCGCTAACCGCTTCTTTACTCCTGTGATATGTAATGGGAAATGACCCTTTTCTTCTAAACATTCCACTCTGGCGCCAGCCTGCTCCAGCGCATCGATCAATGGCTGCATCGGACGCTTCTTCATCTGTTCCGAGGATTCCAATGTATATTCACCATCAGAAAAAGCAAGCATCGCTGCCAGAAAACGCGCCGCCGTTCCAGCACTTCCCACATTCAGCGTTGCCTCCTTACAGGGTATCTCACCTCCAAGTCCCCGAACAGCCACCTGATTGCCCAGCGGCCCCTCCGGCTTCGACTCCACGAAAAATCCCAATTTTTTCAGACATTCCATAAAATAGATGGAATCATCGCTCGCCAGACAGTTATGAATAATACTTGTCCCTTTCGCCATAGCAGCAAGCAAAAGCGCCCTGTTCGTAATAGATTTCGAGCCCGGAACCGACGCTTCCATCAGGCAATCCCTATTAACTTTCTCCAGACATCGTACTTCATATATATCTTCTTTCATAATATATTATTAACCATGCCTTTCACTTACAGATCATAATACATTTTAAACTCTGCCGGCGTCGGTATCTGCGCTGCCTGCCTTGCCTCTGCACGCTTACGTTCAATCCATACTTCAAGCAGTCTCTCCGGGAAGACGCCGCCTTTGGTCAGATAGTCATGATCCGCCTCCAGAGCATCCAGTGCCTCTTCCAGCGATTTGGGAAGTCCTTTGATCTTCTTCTGCTCCTCCGCAGACAGATTATACAGGTTAAAATCATATGGTCCCCAGCCATTGGCTGCCGGATCGATCTTCTTCTCGATACCGTCCAGACCTGCCATCAAAATCGCTGCATACGCATAATACGGATTAGCTGTCGCATCCGGATTTCTAAGTTCAAAACGCTTCGTATCAGGCGATTTTGCATAAGCCGGAATACGGATAACCGCACTTCTGTTGGAGGTCGCATAACCGATCGTTACCGGAGCTTCATAACCCGGAACCAGACGTTTAAAGGAATTCGTGGAGGGATTGGTCAGGGCGCACAGAGAAGCGATATGGGACAACAATCCACCAATAAAATAATGCGCTGTCTGGCTCAATCCCGAATATCCATTCTCATCATAGAAGATCGGTTTTCCATCCTTGCGGAGCAGCATATGGACATGCATGCCGCTTCCGGCTTCCTGATAAATCGGCTTCGGCAGGAAAGTCGCCGTCTTTCCTTCTTTTGCCGCCATATTTTTAATGATATACTTGATGATCATCGTATTGTCAGCCATCTTCGGCATATCTTCCAGTTCTACTTCGATCTCCATCTGTCCGGGTCCGCCGACTTCATGATGATGATATTTTACAGGAATGCCCCATTTGCCGATCTCCATACACATACGGCTTCTGAGATCATATCCCACATCCTGCGGTGCTGCGATGTGATATCCACCCCCATAGGATACCTCATAGCCATTGTTGCCCGGCACATCCAGCCTGCAGTTCCACTCCGCCTGCCGGGTATCGATCTGATAGGCGCATCTGTTTGGGGATACTTCATAACGTGCAGAATCAAAAAGATAAAATTCAAATTCCGGTCCGATCACCATACTGTCAGCGATACCGCTTTCCTTCATATACTCCATTGCCTTTAAGCTGACATTCTTGGGATACTGGTCAAAGGGAGTATTTTCCTCCTTACCGATCACGCAGACATTACCGCACATCGTCAGTGTCGGTACATCTGCAAAGGGATCAATATATGCTGTATCCGGATCCGGTAAAAAGACCATATCACTTTTTTCTACAGGCGCATATCCATAATTCGATCCATCAAATCCAATACCATAAATGAAGGTATTTTCGTCAAAACGCTCTACCGGTATCGTAATGTGATGCCAGCGTCCGTCGATGTCCGTCATCTTAAAATCGATCATCTGGATCTGCTTTTCCTCGCACAACTTTCTAATTTCAGTACTTCTGTCCATGTTCTGAACCCCCTTTTATTTGATATGTTCCAGTATAACATAAATCAGCTTATAGTCCAATATAAGTTCTTATAATGGAACGGATTTACCCTTCCTAATCCGCTTGCAAGGATTCTACGCTCTCTGTATATACTGTTACCGTCTGATACGGGATGTCAATCTGCTCTTTCCTGAATTCTTCAATCAGTGCAATCCTGACCTCGCTGCAAGCTTGAAAACTCTCATCTAAAGTCTTTGTCCAGATCGTCGTCTTTAAGATAATGCCATTCATGGAATAGCCTTTCACAAACACATTATTTTCCATAGTATTCAGCGTCAAAGGATTCTCTGCACAGATCGTTTTCATGATCCCTATGGCTTTTCTGATATCTGAATCATACGTTATCTCAATCTCCATAAAATTACCGATATTATCCGTGAAGTTTGTATTCGTGATCACAGCCGAATCCATGACGGAGTTCGGTACGATGCAGCTTTCTCCATTGTACTGGCTGATAATGGTATGGCGCAGTGTAATATCCGTTACGATACCTTCCGCGGCAACGCTGCCTCCCTGTACCACTTTTATCTTATCATTAACGCTGTAAGGTCTGGAAAAAGACAGGGAAAATCCACTGATCACATTAGACAGAGCCTGTTGTGCAGCAAACGTCACCAGTGCGATCAAAAGTGTACCGCTCTGCAACAGCGCCGTACTGAGTTCCTTCGTCACTTCAAACTGCTGCGCAAGGGCATAAACCGTCAAAATCGCAATCACTACATTGACCAGACTCTTAAAAAATCTGATGTGAACGGATCGTGTTTTCTTTGAAAGTATTCTGAAAATAAAATTAGCGATCTGATGCAGTATCAATCCGCCAATAATAAATATCGCAAGAATCATCCAATTACTCATAATCAGAAAATTTACCTTCCTCTCAGGATCGGTTGACAAAATCACAAAAAATAACGTCGTCTCTTCCATCTGCATACCACATTGCTATTATAAATGTACTCCTAATTTTACGCAATTCATTTTTGCTTTATGCTTTCGGCCGCTTTTTATGTTCCGGATGATATTGAATGAAATCAGATACTTGCGCTAATAAAATGCAAGGAGAAATAACAGAAAAGAAAACTATAAATCATCAATACCTTTTCTTTTTTATCCACATGCCTTTGTTGCTTATGATCCTTCGGTGCTGCGATTTTAAGAAACTTGAAAAGGTTCTTGAGAGATGGACAATCTCTATTTTTTCTAGTTGTTTAGTAATTAAAGAATCAGTCTAATTGTTTCTTAAGAAGTCTTTTGTGTTTTACAACTTTCTGAGAATCTTCTTTGTAAATTATAACATCAGCTTCCTGCTCGTTCTTCTTCGTCTTATCAAGTATTTTCATAAAATCTACTTGATTTTTTGCCTTCAAATTTGGGTTTCTCATCAACATTTGACAAATTACGAACATACTTCATATCTATTTCATATAACTTTAATCTGAATTTCACATCTATTTTCTCCGATGTCTAAAATAAAGCTGCGCATACTTGCACAGCTTTAATGGTATAGGTTCCACTTATACGGTAGGACTCACCTCTTGTATAGGTTCCACTTTTACGGTAGGACTCACCTCTTTATACAGAAACTTACGTTTCCATATGATAAGTTTTCCTTATCTCAATTTCTATTATATACAAAAATATAGACTTTGCAACATTTTTAGCCCCACGGTTTCAACTTTTGGACAACTTCTGGACAAATTGTCCAGAAGTTACTCATCACCAATTCCTCTATTCTTTTTTGGAGGGTTTTTTAGTCGTTTCTGCCCTTCTTCCTGTAATTTCCTATAATTTTGTTGACTTATCATTTCAGTCATCGTAATCTGATGACTTTCAATAGTTGACTGCTGTTTGGACTGTACCCGTAATGTAGTTGATGTTACATTTTGAGTTTGGGATCTTGAACTAAGATTATGGTTAGATGACGGCTGGTTCTGTTGGGCAGTTACTTGGGATTGTTGTTGTTGAGCTTTATAGAGACTAGCAGCCACTTCAAGTTTTTGAAAGTTACAATATACTTTTTGCTCAAACGAATTAGGATTTAAGCGATTTTGATAAACCTGATTTGCACAGGCATTAATCATATTATAATTCTTTTTGCAAAAAAGATATTGGGCAGTCAAAATTTTCTTTTGGGGATCTTGAGAAATATCAAAGGAAATAAGTTGTGATGTAGGCACAGGTATCATATTATTTAAACCAATAATCCCATGTTTACCATTATTGATTTTAATAATGTGTAAATTAGACTTTAATTGCTGATGTTGAAGTCTTGGATGCTCTAAAGGAGCATAATACTGTTTTCCTTTTATAGAAAGAACAATTCCTATGTATGGACGATTCTGATTATAAGAATCAGGTTTATTTGGGTGAAATTGTACACGATTGTCAACACTATTAAGATATTTAATATAATTTAAATCAACTTTATACAACCGTATAT
>CAMWHY010000112.1 GCA_947174185.1 uncultured Lachnospiraceae bacterium
ACATCGCCCTTTCACGGCGGTAACACGGGTTCGATTCCCGTTGGAGTCATTAAAATTTTCTTTGATATGGCAATATTGCATATGCAATCATGAATTGGATCAAGAAAACATATAATGACTGAGAGGGCAAAACAGATGGTAATAGTAACAAAATGTTTTGCCTATGAATAGTTATATAACGACAAGTAGTTATAACCACAAGTAGTTACAACTTTGCATTAAAAAATAAGGCGCGATAGCCAAGCGGTAAGGCGTGGGTCTGCAACACCCTGATCACCGGTTCAAATCCGGTTCGCGCCTCTTAGAAACCCCGATTTAGGGGTTTTTTGTTATTTGTATTTTGTCTATTCGTTTTTTGATTTCCGATTGTAAATATCTTTTACGTAAAAAATAAGGAACATATTGCTGTAGTAAGCAAATATATTCCTTATTTTTGACATAGCGCTTATTCTATTACAAAGCAATAAGCTTTTACATTCCAGTTAGAATTCCAACCTGGTTTATTGCCGGAAGCACTTATTGTGATATTAACCGTAAGTATCCCATTAGATGAATTATAAGAGTAATTATTATCAGTTATATCCCAAACATTCATAGAACCGCCATTACCTAAAGTTTTAATACTACCATTACCTACATCGATTGCAAAATTATTAGTATTTAATTTATTATAATTATTAATTGAAGTACAATCAAATGTTACGCTTCCACTATTTGATAAATTAGATATCTTTTGATTACCTAAATATATTTTTTTTATTTTTCCCTCTTGCATCATATTTTTAAAAGGGAATACTGTATCTGCACCTGCCGTTGTTTTGTATCCAGTTATTCTTCCGGTTTCATCAATAACAGGTGCAAAACCACCTAAATTTGTGTTTAATGTATTTAAAGCGGAATTGATGTCCCCCAATTTTGTTTCAGCATCTTTTCCATCATTAAACTCCACATCAGATGCTTTTGTCCAATAAGATAATCTTTGCCATAATTTAGCTGTTTTATCAATTAACCTTCGCTTTACTCGCCCAGTTACTATTACTTCATTTACTGCCATTTAGAAATCTCCTTTTTCAATAATATAGTTTCATAAATCTATAACCAAAACATCCCCTCATCAATCTCTGGTTCCTCCATATCATCATTTGAATCAAAAAATACATATGGTTTCTTAATTGGTGGTTTGTTAAGAAGATAATCTTGTAAATTATAGATACGATTTTCTATTGCATTAAAAAAATCAGCAAAGTATCCATAAATACCTTCTTGCTGATTGATATAGTCACTTGCTTCTGTATATTTTTCCTGTGAGATTAGATTATTATATGTATCGATAATATCTATATTTTCTAAATTATTATCTTGAAAAAATAGCATTGGATCAATACTATCTGGATAATTTGATATAGTATTACATAGCATTATAAAATCACACTCCTATCCAGATATCATTTTCTTCACAGTAATCAGGTTCTTCATCATCAAAATAAATAGATTGCTGAACTTTTTTTGCGTACATTTGAGTGTTATATATTTCTTCTTCCCAAGTTCTGAAGGTAGTAGCATCTACAACATATTGTGCCAGAATATCCTTATTATTTTCAATGATTCTAGAAGCTTGATTATATAATCCCTGTGAACGAAGATCATTAATTTGATTAATTACAGATGCTACGGTGTCATCTATATTTTTAAAATTATGTTTGGTAATTTTTCTTTCAGGGAAAAAACTAAATTCACGTTCAAAATTTGACATAATTATCTTTTCTCCTTTCTTAAAATAAAAAAGAGACTTTCGACTCTTTATTGCTTTGAATTTTCCACCGAACATTTATATAATGCCAGTTTTATCTTCCTTTATTATTTTCAATGTTTCCTGAAACCAAATATACATTGATGTTTAATTCAGATGTCACGCTAGTAGATGCACCTCTAGACGAGGCACCGGCAGTTACTTTTGCATTATTTATGACCAAAACGCCAGAAGAATTGTTATAATTTTTTCCGATAGTATTAGCCGTAACTTTAGCAGTAACATAACTTGATATTTCTCCATTGCTGGTTTGTTTCGTTGCAGCGGACCATCCCAAAACTTCCACAATAAAATTATCATTAGTTAGTTTGGAATAATCTATATCAGGAACTAACGCTTTGACATCGAAGGAGATTCCACTGCCTAAATATATTACTTTATTGCCATATCCACTGCTTTCCATTGGAGGAGTCCCCTCACATCTAAATAGTGCCATATTGAATACTCCATTCTGTTTTTATTTTAATTACAATTTAATTATCGTAGCCTATAATGGTAATATATCCTGTTGATTGACCCCAGTTAGTTACATAGCTACAATCTAAAACTGTATAAACAATGTTATTCTCTATATACACCTTATTACATCTCATTCCCTGCCATGGAGAAGACATGTCAAAATCAAGTATTCCTACATTTGTTTTGAACGTGCTATCTGGTGGCAATCTAAGTAATGATTTTTCCGTTCCGGATAACCATTTAACAAACTCCAATCCAGTCTGGGCTGTGGCGTTGGTTGGATTTCTTGCATTATTAAACTGTATAGTTTTTGTCTTTATCTGTATATCTTGTATCTTTTTTGTTTTATTACCACTGCATCTGAATAAATTACCCATCAACCCTAACCCCCACTTCCATGTCAACATCTTGCGCGTCAAATGTTAATGTAACGCTTCCGTTGGCGACCAGTACATCGGTTGGATTTGTCCCATAGATGCTGGTATAAAAAGATAGCACGCTGTCAGTAGTGATCCGCGAATCTGATATCACGGCACTCATTTCGCCTGCAGCTAAAATGTTTGTTATTATTTCCAATTTACTGTTAATATTGTTAATGCTGTTAATTAAATCGTTATTATTTTCGTTCCAGGCATCATCTCTCCAAGCCGGATTACCATTAGCATCTGTTTTCCAAACTTTGTTTGCCTGGTTTGCTCCAGAGGCAACATAACCATCGCTGGTAGATGAATTTGCTATCCAGGTATTTGTATTCGTAGTAGGGGGAATAAATCCTAAAGCATTAATTACATTTTCCCTGGTTAATTCTTCTCGGATAGTTTCAGAAGATTTATTTTCTACATTGCTTAAACCAATATCGTCTTTAGTTAAAGTGGTAATGATTTCTGTTAAAATTCTTCCCTGATTAGCAGATAAAGGTTTATTTGCAGCAGTAGAAGTAAGATCATCGACAATATCAGATACATTCACTTTAATTGTTGTGATGCTATCTATTAAAGATCTATTACTCTTAATATAAGTGACAATTTCACTTAACTGGTCAAGGGTAGTGTCATCACTATCCATAAGTGCATTTAATCTTGTGGTAAGATTGGAAATTAAATCGCGTATATCACTATGAACAGATATAGAAGTATTATGATTAGATACTGCTGAATCTATTGCATTTTGTTGTGGGATAGAAACGGGCTTGTCGATATCGGCTGTATTATCTACATTGCCTAAATCCAATTGTTCTGCAGATACTTTATGTGGATTTAATTCATTAGCAATATGTTCTGATATGGTTTCTTGAATATTATTTTCCGACATAATAGCTCTGTCTGTTTCATTGCGAATAATATCAGAAAGATTGTTTTCGGAAGCTTTTGCTCTTACGATTTCTGCATTTACATCCTGAATGATTTCATTTTCTTTTGCAGTTGCTCTTGATATTTCAGAATGAAGAAGATTATCCTGATTTTGATTTTTGATGTCAAGTATATGAAACTCTGAATCAATGATATCATTATTATTATTGAAAACATTAATATCATAACGTTCTGTACTGACAGGAAGTTCCAGCCCTTTGTATTTTGTAAAAGATGACAATATTTCATCCTCCTTCCATTCAATATAAAAGACCTATCTTTATGGATAGGCCTTTAAATTTTTATAATTCTTCACCGCTAATAATAGTAGTAAGATCTTCATGTGTATATTTACTCAATACACCATAACTATATTCGTTCAATACCCCATGATTACCTGCTTCTTTGATTAACATTTCGTATAATGGATAGAAACGATACATTGTGATCGTCGTCGTATATCCGGAAAAATCGTGTGATATGGAAGTGATAATATATTGATGCTCAACATCAGAATCACTTCGCTTGTAAGAAACCTTTTTATTTACATCTAGAAAAGGTAAGAGAGCAGTAGTAATTGTAATATTATCTGTCAACCTACAGTTTTTCCAGTTTTCCCATTTTGCCCTATCAGCAGCGAGATCATTTGAGGTAATATTATCAAATTCTCCACTTACTTTTATATCAGGTATCTCCCCCAATTTTTCAACGGTAAATGGAGAGTTTGCGATGATAGTCATATCTACACGTTCACAATTGTAGAATTTTTGAAAATATTCTTTGGAATAAAGCTCATATTCTTCCCCATCAGAACCGGTTACAAACTGACCGCTTTTTTTCCCATTTGTAAGAACATTAATTGCATGAACCTGCCACTGACCTAATAAATATGCTTTGATGACATCCTGTTGATCAACACGTTTTTTCTTGATTTTAAAAGCATATACGTTATCAGCTTTCAATTCATTAGCTTTAATTGGTTCGTCAGTTGCCTCATTATATATTCCTATAGCACCAAGTTCATTTATATTGATTTGAGCATCAGATTCATTAGCAGCTGGAATCTTTAAACCAATGGTATCGCCATTATAATATTCGTCGTCATATCCTGCAATAGAAGCAGTATATGTATTATTTTTATAAGAACAATCTTCACTATAAAAATCTACATCTATTACTTGTCCCCAGACTTCACAAATATTTCTTACAGTTGTCATATCAACAGAAGTATTCTCAGAGATCAGCACTCTTTGCAGAAAATGATTATCTAAATAGATATCATCCTCATAACACATTGGTCTTAACTGGCAAATGAACGAATTTGTCTCCATATCAAAGAACATTTCGTAATTAGGATATAAGTCACGAAATGTTGTTAAAATAGAAAGAACACTACACCCTGATGAAAACTCTTGATCAAAGGGAATCGTGTTCCATGTAGTTACATTTTCTTCACGGTATTTTTCCCAATCATCGTTGTATTCTGGCATTGCTTGATATTCACCAATATCATCGATCCGATAGTTGGTAATTTGCGCTAAATTTTCTAATGTTTCTATTACTGCATTACGGATGATATTGTATTCCATAACTTCACCAGTTTCCTCGTTTTCCTTATATGCTGGAAAACTGATGATTAATGAACCTAACTGTCCATTTTTAGTACCATCTAATTTCTTCATAAAGTCTGCACAATTAATTGTCAGATTGTCATTTACCGCATCATATGTACCAGATGTATCTGTATAAACATAGCAACCAAGGGGATAATATTTATATTCTTTTGTTCTTGGATTGTAGAGACCAATAGATATTCTTATGTCTTTGTTAAGCCACAATAAACTATTCTCAGATAGTTTTATTTTATCTTTTAATGTTGGCTGTATTGTAAAATTAGCAGTACGTCTAACGTCTGATTCGCCGTTTATTGATACACTTCCGCTAGTCAATCCACAATTCAGGGAATCTATGATTGTTTGATTAGAATCCAATACCTCAATATTTAATTTTAAACGAGGATCTGATGAATGTTGGAGAACAATTAACAAATCCTCTTGTTTAATGATATCAGCCATGGTTCCACCACGCAGGATCAACATTTGAAAATCCCAAATAATACAGATCTTCTTCAGAGTTGACATCTCCAACTTCAACCCATGACCATGTTATTTCACGATTATTATAAGTCTGATTTGCTGTATCAGTAGGATTCGGTGTAACCTGTACAAGCCATAAACGTCCATCCGGTAATTTCAGTATTTTGGGAATACTGTCGCAGATAAAATCCATAAATTCTCTTTGATATTTTATACGTTGGTAATCATATTCAATATCGTAAGCTAACTTGCAGATTTCTTTATCTGTAAGAGGAACAAAAGCTCCCTTACAGTTACCGGTATCATAGTTGGCAATCGTGTTTCTAAGGAATATCGGATATTTACTGTGCAATAATTCGACATTAGAGGATGGAATATTACGGGTGGTATCGCAATATCCGTCTGTAATCTCTGTTCCCCAGACGGTATTACCTTCAATTAAAAACATTTTAGAAAATTTAGATGTGACCTTTGTACTGGCATAAATTCCTTCACATCCCTGTAGGATGGGGACAACAGCGTATTCTACAGGTTGTCCGGATGCTACAAAATAGTCAGGATAATTCATCCAAAAGTCCTGGAGGGAATGCACTTCTTTAACAGCCAGTGTTTTCCACTCAAAATGATCATCTGTCCTGCTTTTTATCATAAGATGAGATACGGTCTTTAAGTTCCAGTCTACATTTCCTGCATCAGTAGAATGATTAAATTTACACCATAAAATAGTATCAAAATCCCATTCTTCGTGACATTCGTTACTTGGTTCAAAGTCTGTTGCTTTTGTAATATACAAATCATCATATATTCCATTTTTTAATTCTACATAATTAATATTTTCTATGCCGGTAGGAGTGATAGCACATGCTAATTCTCCACCAACAAAATTACTTCCACATATAAACATGTGCGTTTAGTCACCTCCTTCAAGCCGGATATCATTTAAAGAAGCCCCAATAAATACTTTTAATTGGTATGAATTATTTTTTCTCCGAATTACAATAGTGACCATATCTGTATCATCAAATACCTGTGGTTCTGAATATAATAAATAATTACCGATTCCATTAGGAGCAACTAATCTGAATCGTAAAGTCCCATCATTGTATATTCGTGAACTTAATGTGAGTCCATGATTGTCATTACTCATTTTAAAAATATCTGCATTTTGCCACAAATTCATTCCACGGATAATCACGGTAAAATCATCTTCAATTAAAAAACCATCTTCATAATATAATGTCTTATCACGAAGATCGATCATTCCATCTATATATTCAAATTCTTCAGTTCCATTGTATTGAATAATAATGAGATTGGTTGAAACCTGAATACATCCTTGGGATGGGATAGGAGTAGCATAGATACGGGCATATGCATTAGGGTTTTCGTATTTTACAGTAACTTCAATATATCCGGTATCCAATTCCATTCCATTGACGGTAACTCCAATACATCTTACATAGTAAACTGTATTGTTATCCAATCCTTTATATATATATTTTATTTCAAGATCATCTGTCATTTCATTGCTTTTAAGCAACTGCTTTTTAGATGCATCATACAAGTAAAAGGCGTATTTGCTGATATTTTCCCAGTCATCTGAGTAATACTGAACAGTGGCAGTAAATGATGAGCTTGATATCACAGAGTTTTCTGATAAATTTTCAAAATAGAAATCAGGTGTTGCAAACGTATAAAAGAGAACCTTATTGGACAGTGCAGATGGTATATTTTCTACATCATATGTCTGTGCCTGTATCACATACTTTTTATTATTTTCTAATGTGTGGGCTGGTATGGTGTGTTTTAATTCAAAAGAGGATACTGTGTCATCAAATGCTACATCATTTGTTTCATTATCAAATATGATGATCCTGTTGGCGTATGAACGATTGCCAGTCCATGAAAGTGAGATTTCATAGTCATAATTGGCATCGAAAGGAGAAATTTTCATTATAGTTGGCTTTGCCATTTTCATCACCTTCTTTCTGGTTTTATGCCACCCCTACTATGTGAAGATGTCGTAAATCACCCATAGGTTCCTTGACCCATATCCGCTGTCCGGCTTTTAACTCCAACCCAGGTATGCAGCATCCAACCGTTCGTTCATTACCTGATTGATCTAAGACTACATATCCTTGTGAAGTAATCCGCTTTATTACTGACTGGTAGGTGCGGTCACAATTTATTGTTTTTTTATCAATGGCATATTTAATTGTTTTTATGATTTCATCTGCAATATTACTCATTTTATTTTTCTCCAAAACATAATTATCAGAACCGCACCTATATTTCAAAGTGCGGTTCCTTTTCTGTCTTTACCATACCATTTGAAATTTCTTTGTCGATAAAGATTGCAGGTCATTCATCAGGATTTCAGCAGAGGTTGAATTCGTAACATTAGGCATTGTAATGTTAAATTGCTGATGTACTATTGGCTGACTATTTCTATTGTTAGAAATGTTATTGATAGCAGTATTATTCATTACTGATTTTAGCATTTGTTCAAACTGCTTCTGACTGTCAAAGACAGCGTTAGTAATCAATCCTTCTTCACCTTTTATTATTCTGTCTACTAACGGTTGAAATTTTTGCAAGAGTTCGAACCCTTTGTCGCTTTCTTGGAGTGGTCTTAATATGCGGCCATCTCCAGTAAGAAATCGGCCTCTACCAACAGTGCCATCAGCATATGCTTTGCCACGTTCTGAGATATGCCCGTTTTTCAGAAGCGCTTCTGTTTGTTCATGATTAAAGACAATATCGCCTTTTTTGATGTTAAACATTTCAGCACCATAATTGCCTACGGTGAAGAAGCGTCCCCCACGAACGATAAGCTCCCTTCCTACCTCACCTACCAGAGCATTCTTCTCATTGGACTGTACGGCCCAATTACCAGATGCCAGTGCAGTTCCTTCAACATATGAGGCGCCGGTAATCGCAGTACCGGAAACATGAGCCATACCCAATAGACTTGTATCGCCATTTGTTTCTATATTGATCCTGATTGTGGCAGTTTTACCGTCTAATTCCTCCATGCCGGAGGCGATTCCAGCGATCTGAGTATTTGCATCGGCTAATACAGACGTCATTGTCTCGAAACTGCTTATGATACCAGCTTGTTTTTTGTCACCTTCCAAAAGAGAAGTAACAGTATCTGCCATGGTTGTCATATTCGTTGTCGCCAAAACAGCGCCGTCAGCAAAACTATATATGCCGCTATTGGCGCTATCAATAGCAAGCTGGGTAGAAGATAAATCTAATCTGGCAAGGGAATCTATATATGGCTGGCTCTGTGAAAGATAACCAACAAATTCATCCTGGTCCAGCCCGGAAATCATACTTAATGAATCAAGCATCTGGGAGTTTCCTGCATAGATATCGCTTAAAATGCCGAGGTAATTACTTTTAAAGTTTTCAAGCGTGGAAGAACTTAATGCCAGGATATCATCTACAGAATAACCTAATGATTTTAACTGTTCATCAAATGCTGCATCTGACTCAAAATCGGCAATCGACTCAAACTGTGTTTTATAGTTCTCTATCGGCTGAATGAGAGCGGAGTAGTATGATTCTGTGTTTTCAATCAGTTTCTTGTAATATTCATCCAGAGCATCAATTTGTTTATCTAAATCTGCCTGCTGATCTTCGATCAGAGATTTTCTGGTTTCCAATAAGGATATTTCATCTTCGATCAGAGCGATCTGCTTTTCTTTATCCGCGATCTCGATTTCTCTTTTGGCATCATCTACAGCATCTTTGGCATCCCTTATTCCGGAGGTATCACTTACATAATGCATGCCCTTGTCTTCGCTGTACTGGAGAATGGTTCTTTGATTCTGCATACGTTCAAGATCATAAATTGCCTTCTGTAAGTCGATCTGCCGCTGCCGTTCGTCATTCGCCTTTTTGATCGCATCAATTTCGTCATTGATTGCATCAATCGCATCATTTTTACCCTTTATCTG
>CAMWHY010000113.1 GCA_947174185.1 uncultured Lachnospiraceae bacterium
CTTATTATATGTAGTAATACAAGGAAATTCTACAATTTTTAAATATTTCCGGCTTTATATTCCTCTTTCCTGCCCATTTTCCAGATAATACTGCTTCTTTTCATCATACATTCTCTGATCGGCCAGTTGCACCAATTCCTCCGGTTTCTTGCAGCGTTTCTGCCATGCATATCCTACGGAAACGGATACGCCCCATTTGGGAAATGCATCTTCGTGGACCTGCTGCATCTGACTTTCAAATTCCTCTTCCCCAACATCCGGAAGCAGAACTGCAAATTCATCTCCGCCGATACGATATACGTTCTGTGCATCAAAAATAGAAATCAACCCACTGGCCAGATCGCAGATCGCTTCATCGCCAACCATATGCCCTCCCGTATCATTGATCATCTTTAATCCATTCAGATCACAGATACAGACGCCCAGAGATCTTGTTTTCCCCTGCTTTTTTAACATCTCCATCTTTCTAATATAAGCATTGCGGTTAGAGCAGCCGGTCATCTGGTCGCTATACCCCATGCGTTCAAGCACCTGCTTGTTCTCTTGATTTTTCATACAGATCGCGACAAAATATCCTACTGTCGTCAAAAGCCTTCTGATGATCTGGCTGATCTCCATCGGGGCATTGTCCACGCCGATAAAACCGATCAGCTGATTGTTCAGAATAATGGGCGCTTCAATACAGTTTTTGATATTTTGGAACTTCAAAAGTCTGTATTCCCCCTCCCAGCAATCTGCAATTTCCTCGATATCCCTGATCAGGATCTCTTTTCCTTTTTCCAATTCGCCAACCCAATGGCGGATTTCCTCCTTATCCACTTCCTGCAGATGATCAATCTGCGGCGTGACCCCCTCCTTACACCACTCAAAGGTATTGGAAAGGCATTTTTCATAGTTCTCAAAAATATAGATGCGCTCTGCATCCATATATTTACCAAGCGCTTCCATCATTTGGCTGATACCCTGTTCAAGATCCTCCGATGCACAAAGCTTTGCAATTTGCTCTAAAATAAAATGCTCCGCTTCCAGAGCGCGAACTGTCTTATGATATTCTTCCTTATAAAAAATATTCTCATCTGACATCAATGGACTCTCCTTACGCTTTTTATCCTTTTTGACTTCCTATCAAACAAAAAAACGATTTTTAAAATCCTTCCATCATCTGAGGTCATCCAACATTGAAATACACAGATGTATTTAGTATAATATTTTAAACCAGACATTGCAAATCCTTTTTTAGAATTCTGCCAAATCGCGGAAGCGCCAGATAAATACTTGACACTTTTCGTCAAATTATACAAAATATAATTATGTACCATAAAAAAGATTCCGATCTATTCATAATGAAATATCAGAGTCAAAAATAAAATGTTACCAGCAAAGGAGAATCGAAGCATATGCACCATTCAGACGATGAAATCATAGACCTTGACAACGGCATGGATTACGACGATATGCCTTATGATCCGTTGCAGCGCCATTCCGCAGATGATTTGTCTATGGAAGAGGAAACTCTTGACCAGTATCTAAGCGATCAGGTCAATGCCGCCCTGTCGGAATCTGCATTGGATGACAATACTGTTAATGCCGACTTATGGGAGGATTCCCCTATATCTGATGACGACGCTTCTACGGCGTACGGCAGAAAACAGTCTCAAAAAATATCCGCCAGAACCGGGAAACTGCCACGCAGAAAACGCGCCGCCCGTTCCCACTCCATTTTGACAGGTTTTCTTGCTTTAACAACACTGTGTTCTCTGGGGTTATGTCTCTATATGATGTTCAACCCCAGCAGCAAACCCGCGGCCTCCGGTTCGATCATCGGGGACGGATCGGATACCCCCGTTTTTTATTCACAGGAAGAAGTAGATGTCCTGATGGAAGAGGCTGCCTTAGCTCATGAACAGGAACTGAAAAATGAGATCATGAATCAACTGGCGGTGGAAAATCCCAGTGTTGCGGATACTCTCCGCTGGCTGTATTCCGATTCTGTTCTTTATCAGGATGAAGGCGGTTATCACTTTATCCCGCTTTCAGATACGATTGAGCGCAACACTTTGGAACGCGGCAATTTTTCTGTTTCGGAAAATGGAGAAATCTCCTATACCTCGCAGAATGGCACATCTGCAAGAAAAGGTGTCGATGTCTCACAGCATCAGGGCGATATTGACTGGGAACAGGTTGCGGCCTCCGGCGTGGAATTTGCCATTATACGAGCGGGAATCCGCGGGTATGAAAGCGGCGCGCTGGTGACCGATACGTATTTTGAACACAATATGGAAGGCGCTGCTGCCAACGGCATCGACATTGGCGTTTACTTTTTCACACAGGCGGTTACTGTAGAGGAAGCCAGGGAGGAGGCCCAGTATGTCCTTGACCTGGTTACTCCTTATGATATCGCTTATCCCATTGTCATAGACGTGGAAAACCCTGCCAGCAGCGCAAGAGCCAACACTCTCACACAGGCACAGCGTACCGAGATCGTTTCTGCTTTCTGCGATGCCATTACAGAAGCAGGCTATACCCCGATGATCTATGGCAATACCTATTCCCTGTTTGGAATGCTGGACATTGAACAGATCAATCATTATAAAATATGGCATGCATTTTATAACGACTATGTATACTATCCTTATCAGATACAGATGTGGCAGTACACCTCCAAAGCCAGGATCCCCGGCATTGAAGGAGATGTGGATTTAAATCTTTGGTTTTTAGAGTAAACCACTTTTTTTCATAGTTAATTTATGGTATAATTTACGCGAAAGCAATAAAGATTTTTATAAAGCAGAGATAAGGAGTCATCCCTTGGAACAGCGTAACAATACATTTACTATACTTTCACTAATTTTCGGAATCCTCACCTTTTTTTCCCTGCTCACTGTGATTCTTCCTTTTATCTTTGGAAGTCTTGCAATTATTTTTGCCATACTATCCAAAGGAAGTTCTTTGAAAATGGAGCCTTTAGCAAAGACAGCCGTCACGCTCTCTGTGTCCGGCATCATACTGATCACTGCTTTGGCAGGGGGCACAACCTACCGGCTCATTACCGACGAAGAATATCGTGCCAATGTGAGCGCCGAATTTGAAAAGATCAACGGATTTACTTTGGAAGAATATACAGATATGCTAGAAGAATTATACAAAACAGGGGAAATCCCCGAAGAATGGCTTGATAAATTAGAAGGGATGGGATATTGATATGGTAGGTCGGATCGGACCGGTTGGGTCCGGATATGGAATCTATGGCGTTTATTTTCCTTGGTCATCGACAAACAGAACTGATGCTGCTTCTGCCTCTGAAAAACCCGGGGAAACTTCCTCTGCGGACGGGTCCTTAAGTTCTTCCAGAGCGGTCAAAAAGACAGAATGCCAGACCTGTAAAAATCGCAAATATGTGGACGGTTCCGACGAAATGGTCTCTTTTAAGGCACCAGCCAAGATGAGTCCCGGACGTGCAGCAGCAGGCGTGCGCGCCCATGAACAGGAACATGTCAACAATGCCTTTGAAAAAGCAGCAAAGGATGACGGCAAGGTGCTGCAGGCAAGTGTTTCCCTGAAAACAGCCATTTGTCCGGAATGCGGCAGGGCTTATATCGCCGGCGGAACCACTACCACAAAAATTGCCTACAAAGAAGACGATCCCTATTCTGAAAACCAGAAATCCATGCAACAGGAAGCCGCAACCGGCAATAATGTTGATATAGCAGTATAAGTAGAATCGCAAAAAGTTATTAAAGGAGTCATTTAAAACACAATGCATGAGATCAGCAGTCCAGCACAATTAAAAGCATCCGCAAGGAACAGTCTGAACGGACATTATTCCTTCCTTATTGCTGTACATGTCACAAATTCTATCATTGTCTCACTCTTTTATGTGCTGATGCCCATTGCTTTCCTGACGCCCATCACTTCCCTGATCGCGCAACTTTTTTCCTTTCACATATGCCGAATCTATCTGATGACATTCTGCGGAAAAAAGGCATCCATCAAAGAATTATTCATCGGCAATCCGGACCGCGTAAAAGAAATGCAGACGATCTATGCCGCCTGCATTATAACTTTGATCCAATTTCTATGTATGCTGCCTTGCAACATCCTGTCTTATACTAAAATCGCTAACAACAGTTCTACGGGATTTTTACTCTATTGCATCACCCTTGCTGCAGGACTGGCACTTTACTATTATATCTATTTCAGCCTATTTCCCATCTATTATCTTGTGACGGATTGTCCGGGCGAGACCATAATAGAAACGCTGAAGATTGCTGTCTTTATTAGCAAAGGACATCGTTTTCGCCTGTTTTATCTGATTGCCGGCTTCCTGCCGCTCTATCTTTTGAGTCTGCTTTCCTTCGGCATAGGTCTGCTGTGGGTCATCCCATATATGCAGGCAACTCTGACGCACTATTATCTCAACCTTACGGCAAGTAAAAGCAATTAGATTGAAAAATCTTTGATTTTCCAATCTAATTGCTTTTCTTTATTCTACCTGTTGCAGTGTTCCCTGACTTTTCTTCTTTAAATATGCGTTGATAAATCTGTCGATATCACCATCCAGCACCGCACCAGCATTGGCCGTTTCTTCCGCGGTACGGTTATCCTTTACCAACTGATAGGGTTGCAGAAAATAGGATCTGATCTGGCTTCCCCAGCCGATGGCTTTCAGATCGCCTTGAATGCCTTTCAGCTTTGCCTCTTCTTCCGCTTCCTTGATCGCAAGAAGCTTTCCCCGTAACATCTGCATAGCCTTATCTTTGTTCATATGCTGCGACCGTTCGTTCTGGCACTGTACCACGACTCCGGTAGGGAAATGCGTGATCCTGATGGCAGACGATGTCTTATTGATATGCTGACCGCCGGCACCGCTGCTTCGATACGTATCAATACGGATATCTTCATCTTTGATCTCTATTCCGGCGTCTCCTTCGATCTCCGGCATAACATCCACGGACACAAAAGAAGTCTGTCTTTTGCCCTGTGCGTTAAAGGGAGAAATGCGCACCAGCCGGTGTACACCCTGTTCCGATTTCAGATAGCCGTAGGCATTTTCTCCATTGATCTGAAAGGAAACCGATTTGATCCCCGCTTCATCCCCTTCCAGATAATCCAGTGTTTCTACCGCATATCCCTTCTTTTCCGCCCAGCGGCAGTACATACGATACAGCATGCCGCCCCAGTCGCAGCTCTCCGTACCACCTGCGCCGGCATTGATCCGAAGGATCGCATTACTCTTATCATACTCACCGGTCAGCAACGTAGCCAATCTGATATTTTCCAGTTTTTCTATAAAATCATCCAGCTCTGCCCGGATCTCCGGTATCATTTCAGGATCATTTTCTTCATATCCCATCTCGATCAACGTCAGGATATCATCATATGCCGTCTGTAAATGTTCACACAGTTCCACCGTATCCTTCAGATTCTTTGATTCCTTCATCAGCTGGTTGGAACGCTCCGGATCATCCCAGAAACCGGGCTCCGACATCTGCATATCCAGTTCTTCAATCCTTTTTGACTTATTAGCTAAGTCAAAGTGAATCCCTCACTTCCGCTAATGGACTTTCGTAGGCTAGTAATTCTGTTTTCATCTGGTCAAGTTCTACCACCGCGTTCACCACCTTTATTTCTTTTATTTTAAATGATTTTTTTAGTCAACAAAAACACCGTATAAATCGCCTAAAATCAATGCTGGCCGTTCATTACCTTACTCATACAGCATAACTTAAATTTCTTTCCGCTGCCACAGGGACAAGGCGAATTGGGATATATCTTAACCGCTTCCCTTTTGACCGGTCCACGCTGCACGGTATCGTCCTTGTTCGTACCGGTTACCTTCGCAACCTGCTCACGTTCTACCTTCTGCTCTACTTTGATACGGAAAAGAAGCTTGACCGTATCTTCCTTGATGGCTGCCGTCATGCTGTCAAACATATCGTATCCGCTCATCTTATATTCTGCTACCGGATTTTTATTGGCATAAGCAGCAAGTCCTATTCCCTGACGCAGCTGATCCATATCATCGATATGATCCATCCACTTCCGGTCGATCACTTTCAGCAGGATCACACGCTCGACCTCACGGATCGCTTCTTCCTGAGGGAATTCCGCTTCCTTGGCTTCGTACAGCTTCACCGCTTCTTCTTTTAACTGCTGTTTCAGACTGTCCTTCTTATGCTCCACACGATCCAACTCCACCGTTTCCAGCGGCACGATAGGAAGCAGCAGAGAATTTAACTCATTCAGATCCCACTGTTCCGAATGGGCATCCTCAGAAATACAGGTATCCACTGCATTTTCCGTAATATCCGTAATCATCTTATAGATGACGTCACGCATACTCTCACCGTTCAATACACGCAGACGCTCTGCATAGATAACCTCTCTCTGTTCATTCATTACCTGATCATATTCTAACAGATTTCGGCGGATGCCGTAGTTTCTGCTCTCAATACGCTGCTGCGCTTTTTCTATCGCACCGGAAAGCGCCTTATGCTCGATCTCCTGATACTGTGGAATGCCTAAGGTCGTAAAAATAGAGATCAGACGCTCCGAGCCGAATAATCTCATCAGCTCATCCTCCAGAGAAATATAGAATACGGATTCACCAGGATCACCCTGTCGTCCGGAACGGCCTCGCAGCTGATTATCGATACGTCTGGATTCATGACGCTCCGTACCAATGATCAAAAGACCTCCCGCTTCCTTCGCTTTTTCATCCAGCTTAATATCCGTACCACGCCCCGCCATATTTGTTGCAATCGTCACAGCGCCATGGATTCCTGCATCGGCTACAATCTCCGCTTCCATCTCATGAAACTTCGCATTGAGTACCTTATGCTGGATTCCCTCTTTTGTCAGCCGCCTGCTCAACTCCTCTGAAGCATCGATATTGATCGTACCGACCAGGACCGGCTGCTGCTTTGCATGCGCCGCCTTTACCTCCTCTACGATCTCATGCAGTTTTTCCTCTCTTGTCTTATATACCCTGTCCTGACGGTCAATTCTGGCTACTGGTCTGTTGGTGGGAATCTCAATGACATCCATGCCGTAAATCTCACGAAACTCCTTTTCCTCTGTCAGCGCCGTACCTGTCATACCTGATTTTTTTTCAAATTTATTAAAGAAGTTCTGGAATGTGATCGTTGCCAATGTCTTGGATTCGCGCTTTACCTTGACATGTTCTTTTGCTTCGATCGCCTGATGAAGACCATCGGAAAAACGACGTCCCGGCATGATACGACCGGTAAACTGGTCAACGATCATAACCTTATCGTCGCTTACCACATAATCCTGATCTTTAAACATCAGGTTATGCGCACGCAATGCAAGGATAACATTATGCTGGATCTCCATATTCTCCGGGTCTGCAAGGTTCGTCAGCTGGAAGAAACGCTCCACCTTCGCTACGCCCGCTTCCGTCAGGTTGATCACCTTATCCTTTTCATTAACGATAAAATCACCCGTCTCCTCACGATCGATCTTCATGATCGCATCCATCTTGGAAAGATCTTCCATATCCTGACCGCGCTTCATCTGCTTTGCCAGGATATCACATACTTCATAAAGCTTCGTGGATTTACCGCTCTGACCTGATATGATCAGCGGAGTACGCGCCTCATCGATCAATACCGAATCCACCTCATCAATGATCGCATAATGCAGTCCCCGAAGCACCAGCTGTTCCTTATAAATGACCATATTGTCACGAAGATAATCAAAGCCAAGTTCATTGTTTGTAACATATGTGATATCACATGCGTACGCTTCCCGTCTTTCCTCTGATTTCATGGAATTCAGGATCACGCCCACTTTTAATCCCAGAAATTCATGAGCCTGCCCCATCCATTCAGCGTCTCGCTTAGCAAGATAGTCATTGACCGTAACAATATGAACGCCCTGACCGGTAAGTGCATTCAGATATGCCGGCAGCGTGGACACAAGCGTCTTACCTTCACCGGTACGCATCTCCGCGATACGTCCCTGATGGAGGATGATACCTCCGATCAGCTGTACCCGGTAATGCTCCATGTTCAGCACCCGCCTCGCTGCTTCCCTGACAGTGGCGTACGCTTCCGGAAGAAGATCATCCAGTGTCTCACCTTCCTTAAGGCGTTTTTTATATTCATCAGTCTTCCCACGCAGTTCGCTGTCTGACAGCGCCTGCATTGTAGGACGCAGCGCTTCGATCTTGTTGACCAGCGTCTCGATACGCTTCAATTCCCTTTCACTGTGTGTTCCAAATACCTTTTCTATTAATTTCATGCCAATCCTCCATGTCAGAACCTCAAACAGATCCTTTCACATACACATAAAAGTCATTATATCAAATATCTGCAATATTAGCAACTTATAACCCCATCATTTTCAGTTCATTCACAATCTTTACATAAAATTCTATAACGTCAAAGCCCTTGTAATCCTCATGGTGCAGGTCAATCATATCCGCATGGGAAATGCCACGTCTGCCGACGGGTCTGATCGTTCCGCGGAAATTTCCCCATTTTGCAGATTCTTCCGGCACCAGTCCGTCGTTGTCCCCGGCAAGCCTTTTCAATGCCAGATAAGGGATACTGCAGAACAATTCGCTATACCACCCCTTCATCACAGAAGTATAGCTTTGATAATAGATACCAGGGTGATCAGGATATTTTTGATTAAATGCTTCACAATAAGCCGGATCCAGTTCTAAGCCAGAGCGGTAGACATCGGGACGCTCATCGCCATAGGCACGAAAAGTCCTGTCGATACAACGGCAGATAAAACGATACAGTCCATCCGGCATCTGACGTAGATATGGCACAAGCGGCGAGCCATGGTGAGGCGTACAGACCGTCGTCAGAGAAGCCACCTTGTCCCCCATTCCCAGAGCGCTGATTGCATAACGCGCATCAATCCCTCCCTTGGAATGCGCGATGATATTAACCTTATCGCAATGGTTTTCTGCAAGCATCTGCATAATCCGTTCCCTGACCACAAGAGCATTGGCCTCCGTGACACCCCAGCCCTCCTGATGCCCATAATAAATGACAGCGCCATTCTTTACAAGTTCTTTTGGGACTCTCCCCCAGTAACTAAACATCTTATGGTCGCGAAAGCCTACACCATGCAGCATCAGAATCGGATATTTCGTGGCACATACATTGGACTGTGCCCGTTGTTCCCTGACCTCATGACGGCAGCATTCATAAACATATTCTTCCCTTGCTTTCCTGCAAAGATAAAAAAGAAAATAAAGATGAAGTACCGGAACCCAGAAAAACAACACTACCAGAATACGTTTGAATATTCCAAGCTGCCTGCTCGTACACACGACGCGCAGTACGCCATTGCCCAGAATACCCAGCCAAAGCAGCATACATACAATAAGGTCTGTCCAGAATACCCAGAACGCATCCTGTCCGCTACAGAAATTCCACATACGCTTTGTCAGCGCCGCATAACAGACGATCTGAAAAAACATCATCCATAGCCCGTAATAAATCAGCAATCTTCCCCCATACAATATTTT
>CAMWHY010000114.1 GCA_947174185.1 uncultured Lachnospiraceae bacterium
GGGCAATTGCAAACCGATCCGTCATTGCCCCGATATAATCGCATGCCACACGTTCCACCGGCTCTCCACGGTCTAACAGGAACAAAAACTCCTGCGGCATTTCATCTTTATGCTTCACAAAATATTCAAACAGTGTTTCCACCAGATTTTCGGCCTTATGTTCCTCCGCCTTTGCAACCGGGCTTTGGTAAACCCGTTCAAACATAAATTCACGCATCGTTTTCATTGCTTTTTCCACGTCATCCGACATTCTGATATCATTCTGGTCAAAACTGGCATTGACAATATCATGAATAAAGCAGTCAAGACGCTCCCTCGTCGTATATCCGATCACATCTCCGATCTCTTTAGGGACATCAGAGTCTCTTAATATATTACCTCTGATCGCATCATCCATATCATGGTGGATATATGCGATCTTATCAGACAATCTTACAATCTTTCCTTCTAATGTCGCCGGCATACTGCTGGTCTGGTGGTTAAGGATGCCGTCTCTGACTTCCATCGTCAAGTTAAGTCCCATGCCGTCTTTTTCCAGTACGTCAACGGTACGTACACTCTGCTCGTTATGCTTAAATCCTCCGGGGCAGACCCTGTTCAGCGCTCTCTCCCCGGCATGTCCAAACGGCGTATGCCCCAAATCATGTCCTAAAGCAATCGCCTCCACCAGTTCTTCATTCAAACGGAGTGCTTTGGCGATTGTCCTTGCATTCTGAGAAACCTCCAGCGTATGCGTCAGCCTTGTCCGGTAATGATCACCCTCCGGGGTCAAAAATACCTGTGTCTTATCCTTCAGCCGACGAAATGCCTTACTATGAAGGAGTCTGTCCCTGTCGCGCTGAAAGACTGGACGGATATCACACTGTTCTTCCGGGCGCAGTCTTCCCTGGGAATTTTCACTTAACGTTGCATATTTGCTTAAAGATTCCCGCTCCAATAATTCCAGCTGCTCCCGAACGATCATCGCCAGTCTTCCCTCCTTTTGACCACTTTGATATACTACCTTACATTTTTCGCACCCTTTTTTAATATTCTGCTTCTTTTTTCCTTTTCCTTTTTTCTTTTTTAATTTTATTTTAGGTATTTGCAAAACACTATCTTTGAAATCTTCCGTTGCACAATTGTTTTTTGAAAATCAGAAGTTTCGCTCTGATCTGTTTTCATTTTTGATTTTTATCTACATTTTCTGCTATAATAAAATTCGTATTTCTCTCGAAATGGTTATGCTCTTTCTTGTTATAGATCAAGCAAAAAGCAAGCATACTATATAGAAGCGCTGATGAAATCACCGCTTCCTAATAAAAATACAATAAAAAGAAACGGATAAAATATCATGAAGCATCTCATTTCCATAGGAATCATTACCGCAGTCTGTTTTGCCGGTGAATTATTATACTTCCTGCTGCCGCTGCCGATTCCGGCAAGCATCTATGGTCTTCTTCTTATGCTGATACTTCTTCTCACAGGGATCGTGAAGGTACATCAGGTAGAACTGACCTCCAATTTCTTTTTAAAGATTATGCCGCTGTTCTTCTTAGAACCTGCAGTAAAGCTTATGACCTCCCTTCCGTCGCTGAAGGGGTATGTAATCTCCATCCTGTTCCTCTGTCTTGTTTCTACGATCGTCGTAACTGTTATTACCGGAATGACGGCAGAGATGATCTGCGCCTACCGAAGATCCAGAGATCAGGACAGCATACCAGAGGTAAAGAAAAAGAAGAAACACAATCTATCTAAAGAGTATCAGAAAAAACAACACCGTCAAAACAAAGGGGAACAGATATGAACAAAAATCTCAACGAAATCCTGCAGAATTCCACATACTTTGGCGCCTGTATCAGTATTTTCTTTTATTGGATCGGCTATTACCTGCAGAAAAAATTAAAAAAACCGTTTCTCAATCCTCTGCTAGTAGCTCTTGTTCTGATCATCGCACTTTTGAGCTTTCTGCAGGTGGACTATGAAACTTATCAGCTCAGCGCCAAATATATTACCTATTTTCTTACGCCGGCAACCGTCTGCCTTGCAGTCCCCCTATATAAACAGCTGACGCTTTTAAAAGAAAATCTTACTGCTATTTTGATCGCTATCCTTGCCGGCTGCATTTCCCACCTGATTGTAGTCGCCGGATTTAGTTTTCTATTCCATTGGAACAGGGATTTCCTATTTTCTTTCCTGCCAAAATCCGTCACCACTCCAATCGCTTTAGGAATCTGCAATGAAACCGGCGGCATGGAAGAACTCACCATCATCGGCGTAACGGTTGCAGGACTGACAGGCTCCATCCTTGGTCCTGCCCTGTTAAAGCTCTTTCATATTAAAAATCCCATCGCACAGGGACTTGCGCTCGGCACAGCCTCCCATGCGATTGGGACTTCTAAAGCAGTAGAGCTGGGCGATATTCAGGCTGCCGTCAGCTCTGTAGCTATTGTAATCACCGGTATTATGACAGTTGTTCTGATACCGGTATATATCCGTCTTTTTCTCTAATAGATCACCTCTCAATGATTGAACATAGTAGGTATTTGCGAAACTCAATTTTTACACGCTTCCGTTGCGCAACACAGACATATCATCGCCGGGCACGCTTCCGCTGCGCGCGCTCTGCAGCAGCACATAAGATGCCCCAATACGGCATCTAAGTGCCGGCGAGCGCACAAGCACCCGGCGTATGATATTGTCTGCATTGCACAACTGAATATGGTAAATCAGTAGTTTTGCAATTCAGTCCATGAGGTTTACATAACTCTTTCGCAATTACCTATTATTGAAAATACGCCACCCCGGATTCAAAGATCTTCAGATCCTGCTCTCCAAAGATGTTCATTGCCACAGCCGTATCCCGGCGTTCCGCATGCGCCATCTTTCCAAAACATCTGCCGTCCGGCGATGTAATTCCTTCGATGGCCATATAGGAACCATTGACATTCCATTCTTCATCCATAGAGATCTTACCCTCAATATCCGCATACTGCGTCGCAACCTGTCCGTTTTCAAACAGCCTGTCCAGCCATTCCTTCGGCGCAACGAACCTTCCTTCCCCATGGGAAGCCGGGGAGCAATATGTCTCTCCCAAAACTGCCTGCGACAGCCATGGCGATTTATTGGAAACCACCTTGGTATAGACCATTTTGGAGATATGTCTGTTAATAGTATTAAAAGTCAGCGTCGGCGAATCCTCCTTCTGCCCAACGATCTCACCGTAAGGCACCAGTCCCAGCTTGATCAGCGCCTGAAAACCGTTACAGATTCCCAATGCCAGTCCGTCCCGCTCCTGCAGCAGCTTATGAACCGCCTCCTTTAATTTCTCATTCTGGAACGCCGTTGCAAAAAACTTCGCGCTTCCATCCGGTTCATCACCTGCCGAGAATCCACCGGGGAACATAATGATCTGTGCCTGTGAAATGGCTTTTTCAAATTCCTGCACGGAATCACGGATATCCTCTGCTGTCAGATTCTTAAATACTTTTGTCACCACCTCGGCGCCAGCTCTGGTAAACGCCCTTGCAGAATCATATTCGCAGTTCGTTCCCGGAAATACCGGAATAAAGACGCTCGGCTTTGCCACCTTATGTTTGCAGAGATAAACACTATCCGCTTTATAAACTCCGCTTTCTACCTTAGCGTCGTCCTCAGACGCTTTTGTAGGGAATACCTTCTCCAGCGGTTTCTTCCATGCCGCCAATGCTTCCTCCTGGGAAAGCGTCATATCCTGACAGATAAATGCTCCGTCTGTCACCGTACCCACCAGCGTATAAGGCACTGTAAGTTCTTCTACCACAGCCGCCGGTATCTCCGCAAGGATATTGCCCATCTGATTTTCAAACAACTCTTCCGCATCAAACTCGCCGGAAATCTCCACGCCAAGGCCATTGCCGAAGCCCATCTTGGAAACTGCCGCTGCGATTCCCTTTGCATCCAGCGCATAAGCTGCTACAATCTTCTTTTCAGCCATCAATGCACTGACCTGATCATATAATTCCAATACATCCCTATAAACCGGGATTTCATACTCATCCTTTTCAATCTGGAAAAGCACCAACCGGTCGCCTGCCTGCTTGAGTTCTGGTGTTACGATGTCCGTATGCTTCGCCACATCTACCGCAAAGGATACCAGCGTAGGCGGCACATCAATATGGTTAAATGTCCCTGACATACTGTCCTTACCGCCAATGGAAGCCAGCTCAAATCCGATCTGCGCATCATATGCGCCAAGCAGCGCTGCAAAGGGCTGACTCCATCTGGAAGGCTCCTCCGTCATCCTGCGGAAATATTCCTGAAAGGTAAAATGAATCTTCTTATAATCTCCGCCCGAAGCGACGATCTTTGCCATGGATTCCATGACTGCATAGATTGCCCCATGATACGGGCTCCATGACGACAGATAAGGATCAAATCCATAACTCATCATGGTTACGGCGTCTGTCTTCTGCGTGCCAAGCATCGGCAGCTTCGCGATCATCGTCTGTGTCTCCGTAAGCTGATACTTTCCGCCATACGGCATCAGGACGCTTCCTGCCCCGATGGAGGCATCAAACATCTCAACCAGTCCCTTCTGTGAGCATACGTTAAGATCAGAAAGCGCCGCAAGCCATGCAGCCTTTAGGTCCTTTTGCTCCAAAGCGTCAGACACGGCTTTTATGGCAATTTTCTCAAAATAATTCTCCTCTTCCTCCGGTACGCTCACTTTCACCGTTGTTTCCTGATGCGCGCCGTTGGTATCCAAAAATTTCCTTGCAATATTGACGATATCTTTTCCACGCCATTTTAATACCAGACGCGGCTCCTTCGTGACCGTTGCCACCGTAACCGCCTCTAAATTCTCTTCTTTTGCATAAGCCAGGAACTCTTCTTTATCCTTAGGATCAACGACAACCGCCATACGTTCCTGAGACTCTGAGATCGCAAGCTCCGTACCATCCAGACCTGCATATTTTTTAGGCACAAGATCAAGATCTACAGTCAGTCCGTCCGCCAGTTCGCCGATAGCAACAGACACACCGCCTGCGCCAAAGTCATTACACTTTTTAATCAGCCGGCTGACCTCTTCCCGACGAAACAGCCTCTGTATCTTACGTTCTGTCGGGGCATTGCCCTTCTGTACCTCTGCTCCGCATACCTTGATCGACTGCTCTGTATGAACTTTAGAAGATCCAGTTGCTCCTCCGCAGCCGTCACGCCCTGTACGTCCGCCGAGAAGGATGATCACATCCCCCGGATCAGAACTCTTCCGGATAACGTTCTTTCTGGGAGCCGCCCCCATCACCGCACCGATCTCCATCCTCTTAGCCACATATGCAGGATGGTAAATCTCCTTGACAAATCCCGTTGCCAGTCCGATCTGATTGCCATAGGAGGAATAACCGCTGGCTGCACCGCGCACCAGCTTCTTCTGCGATAGTTTTCCTTTTAAAGTATCCGACACCGGCACCGTAGGATCTGCCGCTCCGGTAATACGCATCGCCTGATATACATAAGAACGTCCGGACAATGGATCGCGGATCGCCCCGCCAAGACAGGTTGCCGCTCCACCAAAGGGTTCAATCTCCGTCGGGTGGTTGTGGGTTTCATTCTTAAAGCTGACCAGCCACTCCTCCGTATAGGACGGCGTACCGTCGCCAGGATCGATCTCTACCGGCACGACGATCGAACAGGCATTGATCTCCTCGGATTCCTCCAGATCGTTCAATTTACCGTCATGTTTTAACTTTTTCATCGCCATCAGCGCCAGATCCATCAGGCAGACAAATTTATCGCTCCGCCCTTCATAGATCTCGTTCCTTGTATCCAGATAGCTGAGATACGTCGTCTCCAGCGGCGTCTTATAAAAGCCTTCTTCAAATTCCACGTCCGTAAGCTCCGTGGAAAATGTGGTATGACGGCAGTGATCTGACCAGTAGGTATCCAGCACACGGATCTCCGTCATGGAAGGATTCCGTTTTTCCTCATCAGCAAAGTATTTCTGTATATGCAAAAAGTCCTGAAAGGTCATAGCCAGTCCTAACGAATCATAAAGCTTACGAAACGCCGTTTCGTCCATGGAGATAAAATCTTCCAAGACCAAAACGTCTGCCGGTTCCTCATACTGTGTGATCAGGGTTTCCGGCTTTGTCATATCCGTCTCTCTCGAATCCACCGGATTAATACAGTGCTGTTTGATCTTCGCAAACTCGTCCTCCGTAATGCTGCCAATCACAACATAGGTCACTGCCGTTTTGATGACCGGCATCTCATTCTCTTTTAGGAACTGAATACACTGTACTGCGGAATCCGCTCTCTGGTCATACTGACCCGGCAGAAACTCCACACCAAATACCTTTCCGTCTGCCGGAATGTCTAATGTTTCATGATACAGGATATCTACAGGAGGCTCCGAGAAAATAGTCCTGCAGGCCTTTTCAAATACCTCTTCCGTAATATTCTCCACATCATACCGGATCAGCACTCTTACCTCGCTGACACCACTGATTCCAAGATACCCTCTGATCTCCTCTTCAAGCTCTCTGGCTTTGACTGCGTATTCCCGTTTCTTCTCTACATAGACACGCCTGACACTTTCCATTTGTAATGATTCTCCTTTTTCAATAATGATATCTTACTTTTTCACACTATGCCTGTCTTGCCCAAAATTCCAGTAGTTCCTTCATCTTTGAAACAACTGCATAGAACACTCCGTTGCTGACTCCCTCATTCCACATCACCGATTTGGTCATTCCCTGAATCACGTATTTTGAAAGAACAGCACCGAGGTTCTCAATCTCCATCATCTGCGTTCCCTTGATCATCCTCAGCTCATCCGCTGCCGTTTTCAGTCTTTTTCTTTTATAAACATAGACATAATTGCGATCGATGAACTGCGTCTTCTGCGCAGTCTTGATAAATCCTAACAATGTGGCGTCATAGACCGGTACTTTAAGGGCATTTTCACCCGCATCCCGCGGCGTATAACTGGAAGTTAAATTCTTTTTATTCTTAGACTCCAGCCATGGAAGATATTTTACCAGTGCTTCGATATCTTCCCTATACTTTTCCACCTTTCCCGTAATTCCTTCTCTTCCACCTTGCTTCATCCCATTGTTCATTTTGATTTCACTACTCCTTTCCACATAATTGTATCTGTCAATCAGTTTTATTCTTCATCATAACAGCTGTCGTATCAGCTCAGCCGCTTCGTCATATTCAAACTCCCCTATGGCATGTTTGATCTCGATCAACTGCCTTCGGATACCCGCATCTAATGGATAGGTCAGCAGATTATCCACCTTCCTTGCAGCCTCCGCCTGTTCCAGAAGGTCCAGACTGCCCTGCAGGGAATGCAGCATGCTGCAAAACTCCTCCCAGGTCAGTTCCTTGTCCCTGATCTGGATGATCTCCTCACGCAGAAGTCCATTATCATTTAGGAGAGTCTTGATATTCTCCAGCATCGTCTCATACTGCTCGACCATAAAGGAGGACTCGCGGCCTATGACCCCGATATTGCCATCTCTTGCGGCGTACTCCTGAAGCCTTGCAAATTCCGCCAGATCCATGGCTCCGATCCCCGCCATCAGACCTTTCAACGCATGCACCTCAAAGATATAATCCCTATAATTACAGACCATAAGACAATCCTTAATACGCTGCACATGTCCGGGTCCGTCATCATAAATAAATTTTAAAATCTGGAGATATCTTGTCTTGTTGTTGCCGTAATTTTTTAGTCCACTGTCAACATCTACATAAGGAAGCTCGATCTCCACATCCGAATAATCCAGATCATCATCTTTCTCTACATAATGAATAATATCAGATGGAAGATATTTCTTCAATACCGCTTCCATACTATTTAAATTAATTGGCTTAGAAATATATTCCTGAAAACCATTCTGTAAAAACATCTCTCTGGTACCGCTGATCGCATTGGCTGTCAGCGCGATGATGACCATATTACGAATCTCCGGATTATGATGCAGCCTGATCAGTTTCGTCGTCTCAATACCGTCCATATCGGGCATCATATGATCCATAAAGATCATATGGTAATTGTGCTTTTCGATCTTCTCCAGACATTCCCTGCCGCTTAAAGCCGTATCGACACGCACCTGATACATCGTAAGGATCCCCTGCGCCACTTTGATATTGGTAATATTATCATCCACTACAAGAATCTTTGCAAGGGGTGCAATCAACGCCTTCCTTCCTTCTCCGCCGGATGCCGGAAGCTCCAGTTCGTCAAAATTGCCCACCGGTTCTTCATTTGCAATCTTCTGATGAAAATAAAAAGAGAATACGCTGCCCACGCCATACGAGCTTTTCACACTGATCGCTCCGCCCATAGCTTCTACCAGCCGTTTACAGATCGCAAGACCCAGCCCTGTTCCTTCTATCGTCCTATTCTTGATCATATCCGCACGCTGGAAACTGTCAAACAGCGTCGGAATGCTCTCCTCCTTGATGCCGCATCCGGTGTCCTCCACGGATACGCTGATCATGGCGTCCTTTCCATGCTTTTCCCAGTCAAGATTCATACGAATATACCCGCGCTTTGTATATTTGACCGCATTGGAAAGAATATTGGTAAAGATCTGGCGCACATGCATCTCATCCCCGTGAAGCATAGACGGGATCGTCTCCTTCATATGAATGATCAGCTCCACGTTTTTGTCCACCAGTTTTAAGTTGGTCATATATGCAACATCCTTGATCAGCAGTCCAAGGCTGTAGTCCCTCTCCTGCACCTCCATGTTGCCAGTCTCTATTTTAGAAAAATCCAAAATACCATTGATGATCGACAACAGGGTATTGCTGGCATTCCTGATATTGTTGGCGCTTTCCTCCACGTTACTGTTGATATTGTCATTTAAGATCAGTTCGGTCATACCGATGATCGCATTCATCGGCGTTCTGATCTCATGACTCATATTGGCGAGAAACATGGATTTTGCATCATTTGCCTTCTCCGCCTCTTCCTTCAGCTCAATCAGCTTTTGCGTCGCATGATATTCCTCCGTTTTATCTGTCATCCAGATCGTTGTTCCCTTATAGCTCTGCTTATCATAAAATGGCACTAAGGAAATCTGAAATCTGTTTTCTGCAATCTCCAAAACTTTCTTATCATTATCCATCAGCTTTTCCACGATCTGATCCTGTGTCGCTTCATAATTTAGCTCAGGGAACACCCTTTTTGCATATTCATTGGCATACAGGAGTTTCCCATTAAAATCCACCACTGCAAAACCGTCTTCGATCGTCTCTAAGATATCGTCTTTTGCCATCTGCATGGAGTCAAATAACCGGAAACGATAGACCACCGCTATGATATATCCCCAGCATACGCCAAGAACTGCATTCATCCAGTAAAATCCCGTTTTGTTATCTGCTAAGAGAATCAAATTGCCAGCGGAAGACAAAATATTTGCCGTCAAAAGCCATCCCGCGCCCGGATTCGTATTCCGCTGTCTGACATGATAGTGGCGGAACAGCAGGCAGAAAGTTAAAAAGCTGATTGC
>CAMWHY010000115.1 GCA_947174185.1 uncultured Lachnospiraceae bacterium
GCTTGAAACACTTTCATTACTATTTGTGCCGCCAGTCAAAGGCGGCGGAAAGGAAATTAATATGAATAAAAAAAATAAAAGTGGAATTAACATGACTAAAAATTATAGAAAGAAAAATGCTGCATTATTAATTGACGGGGAAAATATTAGTTACAAAAAAGCGGAAAGTATTTTATCTGCTGCAAAAAAACAGGGTGTATTGGATATGAATCAGGTTCGTGTTTATGGCTTGCAAAAGGACGCAAGTACCAAAGGATGGTCTGAAAAAGCCAAAGAACTTGGGATCAAGGATATCAGATTATGTGGCGGACCTTCGAAGGATAAAGTAGATAGGAAAATACAAAAGGATGCACTTAATATGATTGAGAATACGAAGAATATAAATACCGTATGCATATCAACTTCTGATAAAGGTTATATGGGTAGTATTAATGAATTAAGAAAAGGGAGGAAACAGGTGGTAGTGATAGGGGAAGCCAAAGCTCCTGTCAAGTTAAGGGATGCCTGTAATAGGTTTGTAGAAGTATAAGAACTGAAAAAAGTGCATCAGAATAATACGGTAAGCGGTTGTAAATGCGGCTTTGCAAAAAAAATTGCTTGAAATCCCGGATTTTCTATGGTAAGATATAAGCCTGTGAAATATTCATGATGTAATTCATGAAGGTTGGTGCCATCAGATTTATGGTGCTGCATCGGCCAATCCTTGCTTCTTCCGTATAGGGGGAGGCCATAAGACCAAAAGGAGGTAATGAGGCATGAACAAGTACGAGTTAGCCGTTGTTGTCAGCGCAAAGATCGATGATGAACAAAGAGCTGCTACAGTCGACAAGTGTAAAGGTTACATCGAGAGATTCGGTGGAGTGATTACCAATGTTGAAGATTGTGGCAAGAAGAAGCTTGCTTATGAGATTCAGAAGATGAAGGAAGCTTATTATTACTTTATTCAATTCGATGCGGACAGCACTACTCCATACGAGGTGGAGAACCATGTTCGCCTGATGGAGAACGTTATTCGTTATTTATGCGTTAGACAAGACGAGGCATAAACGAAAGCGAGGAAAACATATGAATAAAGTAGTTTTAATGGGTAGGCTTACAAGGGATCCCGAAGTCAGATATACACAGGGAGATTCTTCTTTGGCGATTGCAAGATATACATTGGCGGTTGACAGGAGATTCAAGCGTGATGGTGACGAGCAGACGGCAGATTTTATCAATTGTGTTTCATTTGGAAAGGCTGCGGAGTTTGCAGAGAAGTATTACCATAAGGGAATAAAGGTTGCGGTCTGTGGCAGGATCCAGACAGGAAGTTATACCAATAAGGATGGCGTCAAAGTTTATACGACAGAGGTCGTTGTCGAAGAACAGGAATTTGCTGAGAGTAAGAATGCTCAAGGCGGCGGTCAGGGCAGCGGTTTCGGTTATGGCGACGGTCCCGCTCCTTCCGGTGCAAGCGATGGATTCATCAATGTTCCGGAGGGTATAGATTCGGAGATTCCGTTCAACTAAGATACCATAACTGCAAAATGGATGCGTATATACGCAAAGTAGTGTGAATAGGAAAGGTAAGGTAAATAACATGGCATTTAATAAAGAAGCTGAAAAAAGTGATGCACCTATGAAAAGACGTGGGGCAGCAGGCGGTATCCGCAGAAGAAAGAAAGTATGCGTATTCTGTGGTAAGGAAGGCGAGATCAGCTATAAGGATACAGTCAGACTGAAGAAGTACGTATCTGAAAGAGGAAAGATCCTTCCGAGAAGAGTAACAGGCAGCTGTGCAAAACATCAGCGTGCTCTTACAACAGCAGTTAAGAGAGCGAGACATATCGCACTTATGCCTTATACCTGCGACTAAGCCACAAGAAAGTAATTTTTGAGACCAATCATCATAGGATGGTTGGTCTTTTTTGTTGTTTTATGCCTGTGTTCAAAAAAACAGAGACTAGATGATGTGTCGGGTTTTGTCGTAAAAATACCATATGTAGTTATGGAATCATTATTTCAGAAGTGTTATAATGGTAGTTATGAAAAATAAACTGAAGTTAAAAGGAAAATTGAAGACCTATCTGGAAATGCCATTGATTTTAGGATTTATCCTTGCACTTTTGGATATTTGGATTTTTGGTATTAGTGTTGAAGCGGGGATTCTTTTAGCCGTATTTACTTTTCTTTATCTGATCATTATGATCGTGACAATGACGTTTACGAAACCGGGATTAATAAACGAGCTTGTTACGTTTGCCACAGAATATGGTCAGATTCAGAAACAGCTATTAAAGGAACTGGAACTTCCCCATGCATTGTTAGATGAGACGGGAAAGCTAATCTGGACGAATCAGGCGTTTGACGCACTGATTGGTATGGAAAAGATCTATAAGAAATCCATTACAACCCTCTTTCCGGAAATTACAAAAGAGGGAGTAGCGGCTCTGGAGTCAATATTGGAGTACAAGCTTTCCTATGAGGAAAAGGATTTTCTGGTCAGATTAAAGCGTGTTGATATGCGTGATATGGCGCTGTTATCTGACACGGTGATTGTTGGAAAAGAATATGAGGGTTATCTCATCGCACTGTATATGTTTGATGAGACGGCGCTCAATCTGGCATTGAAGGAGATCGATAACCAGAGCCTTGTGGTTGGGATGATCTATATAGATAACTATGAAGAAGCCATGGAAAGCGTTGAAGATGTAGGTCGAAGTCTTCTCAGCGCATTTATTGACAGGCAGGTTAATCAGTGTGTAGCGGCCATCGACGGGATTGTTCGTAAGATTGAAAAGGACAAGTATCTGTTGATTTTAAGGAAAAGCGCGCTGACAGAGCTTCGGGAAGAACGCTTTAAGCTGTTGGAGGATGTGAAGGGCATCAATATCGGTAATGAGACGGCTGTGACTCTCAGTATCGGAATTGGTTTAGAGGGATTGACCTATGCTCAGAATATGGAATTTGCACGTAATGCCATCGATCTTGCATTAGGACGGGGCGGCGATCAGGCAGTCGTTAAGAGTCCGTCCGGGATTACTTATTATGGCGGCAAGAGCCAGCAGAAGGAAACAACGACAAGAGTAAAGGCAAGAGTAAAGGCGCAGGCTCTGGAGGGAATTATCACAGCGAAGGACAAGGTCCTGGTTATGGGGCACAGGGACAGTGATGTAGATAGTTTCGGTGCGGCAGTGGGCATCAAATGTGCCTGTGATAATCTGGAACGTAAATCCCATATTGTCTTGGAAACCATATCCACTTCCCTGAGACCATTGGTAGATCTTTACCGGACGCATCCTGATTTTACGGAAGATACGCTTTTGTCCGGGCAGGAGGCGCTGGAGATCGCGGACGCGAATACGGTGCTGGTGATCGTGGATGTGAATAAGCCCAGCATTACAGAATGTCCTGAACTGATCAAACGGTGTAAGACGATCGTGGTATTGGATCATCATCGTCAGGGAGCGGAATTTGTGGAAAATGCCACGTTGTCTTATGTGGAGCCTTATGCATCTTCCGCATGTGAGATGGTTGCGGAGATCCTTCAATATATCAAGAGCGGCATCAAGTTAAAGGGAATCATTGCAGATTGCCTGTATTCCGGCATCGTGGTGGATACGCAGAACTTTACAGCGAAGACAGGCGTCAGAACATTTGAGGCGGCTGCATTCTTAAAAAGAAATGGCGCTGATGTGATCAGAGTCAAGAAGATGTTCAGGGAGGATGCGCTGGAATATAAGACTAAGGCGGACGCGGTAAGGCAGGCAGAGATCTATCGGAAGGATTATGCTATATCCCGGTGTCAGAATGAAGGAATCCAGAGTCCTACCGTCATAGCTGCACAGGCGGCCAATGAGCTGTTAAATATCAACGGAATCAAGGCCAGCTTTGTCATGACAGAATATATGAACCGGATCTATATCAGCGCGCGTTCCATTGATGAGGTAAATGTACAGATTATTATGGAGAAGTTAGGCGGAGGCGGACATATGAACATTGCCGGTGCACAGCTGGAGGATACGACCGTGGAAGGTGCAATGATCATTTTGAAGAATACATTGGATAAGATGATACAGGAGGGTGATATTTAATGAAAGTTATTTTAAATCAGGATGTAAAATCTCTCGGAAAAAAGGGAGATATCGTAGAGGTCAGCGACGGATATGCAAGAAACTTTATCCTTGCGAAGAAACTTGGCGTGGAGGCTAACTCCTCTAATCTGAACGACCTCAAATTAAAGAAGGCTAATGATGAAAAGATTGCGCAGCAGCAGTTAGAAGATGCAAGAGAATATGCAAAAGTGATCGAGAGTAAGAAAGTGATACTAAAGATCAAACAGGGAGAGGGCGGTAAGGCATTTGGTTCCATCTCGTCCAAAGAAATTGCGGCAGCAGCAAAGGAACAGCATGATATGGAATTGGATAAGAAAAAGATCGTATTAAAAGATCCAATTAAATCTGTTGGCACGTATCAGGTGCCAATCAAGCTGCATCCGAAGGTAACAGCTTCGCTGCAGGTGAGCGTAGAAGAAGAGTAATTAAGCTGCTGAAGGTAGTGTGGAAGGGAATGATTGCATGGAAGAAGAAGTACATAAGAGGATTAAGCCGCATAGTGATGAAGCAGAGCAATCAGTAATAGGCGGAATGTTCTTAAATCAGCAAAAGATTCCCGAGGTACTTGAGATCATTCCGAAGGGCTCTTGTTTTTATAACAGGACTTACGGCGCGATCTATGACGCTATTGCAGAATTGAACAGGGAGGGGAGATCTGTTGACCCGGTAACGGTGCAGGACAAGCTCCGGGAGATGAATGTGCCGGAGGAAGTCAGCAGCATGGAATTCATCGGGGCATTGATCGCAGCAGTTCCGACGTCTGTTCATCTGGAGGATTATTCCAAGATCGTTATGGAGAAAGCAGTCCTGCGTGAACTGGTTAAAGTCACGGAAGGAATTACAGAGGATTGTTATCAAAGCAAGAAAAGCTATAAGGATTTGATGGAAGATGCAGAAAAAGAAATCTTCCGTGTAGTACAAAAACAGGATCAAGGCGATATTGTTCCCATTGGGAAAGTCATCATAGAGGCATTGGAAAGCATTGACCATGCGGCGCGGATCACAGGCGATGTTACAGGATTGGCTTCCGGTTTTATTGATCTGGATCATAAGACAGCAGGATTTCAGAAGGGTAATCTGGTCTTAGTTGCAGCAAGACCAGCGATGGGAAAGACTTCCTTTGTTTTAAGTATGGCAAGGGATATCGCATTCAGACAGCGTAAAACGGTTGCAATGTTTAGTCTGGAGATGTCGAAGCAGGAGTTAGTCAACCGTCTGCTATCCATGGACTCAAAGGTAGATTCCCAGAAATTTAAAACGGGAAATCTTACAGAGAGAGATTGGGAGAGCCTGGTGGAAAGCGGCAGCAAAATGGGCGAATGTCCGTTGTATATCGATGATACCTCTAAGACAGTTAAGGAGATACGTTCTAAATGCAGGCAGTTAAAGCTGGAACAGAATCTTCAGATGATCGTCATAGATTATCTCCAGTTGATGGAGAGTAGCGGTCGGACAGATTCACGTCAGCAGGAGATCTCTGAGATCTCCAGATCTTTGAAGCTGATGGCAAAGGAGCTGGAGATTCCGGTGGTAGCATTATCCCAGCTTTCACGTGGGGTTGAAGCGCGTACCGACCACAGACCGATGCTCTCAGATCTTCGAGAGTCAGGAGCCATCGAGCAGGATGCGGATATGGTCATGTTTATCTACAGGGATGAGGTGTATAAGCCGGATACGGAAAAGAAAAATATAGCCGAGATCATCATAGCGAAGCATCGAAGCGGACCGATCGGAACGATCGAACTGGCATGGCTGCCGGAATATACGATGTTTCACAATCTTGGAAGATAGATTACATAAGAGGACAGGCCAAAATGGCATGCCCTCTTTTTTATTTCATGTATGTCAATGCAGTATGCTTCGCAGATCCATACTGCAAGAACCGAAATAATAGAATCATTATCAATTAAGTGAAAGGAGACAGTATATGGCCAAATCAGTGTATTTGATTTCGGAGGCTGCAAAAGAGGTATGTGTGGAAAATCACGTATTAAGATACTGGGAAGAAGAACTTGCGCTTCCTGTTAAGAGAAATTCTCAAGGGCACAGGTATTATACGGTGGAGGATCTCAATACATTTAAGAGGATCAAATATTTAAAGGAACAGGGGCTGCAATTAAAGGCGATCAAATTATTCCTTTCTAAGGATGGACGGTTGATTACATACCATCCTAAGGAGAAGGATTTGGAGAATAGTGCGCAGAACTATTCCTCAGAAGAGAAAAGGGGTACAGAGACATCTGCAGAAACTTCAGGAACGGTTGACCTGACAGATGTTATGAATGATAAGATCAATAGGCGGGAGAAAACTGCTTTTATTCATCAGGGAGACAAGATAACGGCATTTTGTAAGGAAACCTCGCAGCGGGATAGGTTGGAACAGGATATTTCCAGATCTGATACGGCTGAACAGGAGAAAAGTATGAAAGTAGTAATAGATGGAGAACAGATACGGCAGGAGGACCGCAATGAGAAGGCACAGAAGCTGCAAATGATATTAAAACTAATGATTGAAGAAGTGCTTAGAGAATATGACAGTGATCTTAAGGAGGGACTAAAAGAGGGAATCAGCGAACAGCTTTGCACAGATGTCAAGGATGCAGTAATCAAAGAGATGGATTATCAATTCCGCATGCAGGAGGAACGGGAAGAAAAGCGTGGACAGGAACGTGAGGAAAAAGATCAGGAACTGCTTCAGCGTATAGAAGAGATATTGAAGGCAAAAAAAATAGAGAAGGCTGATAAAACAGAAAAACTTGGAAAGAAAGAAAAAATAGAGAAAACAAAACAGAAGAAACAGGGATTCTTTCCATGGAAAAGCAAAAATGCGCTTTCTTAGTGACCATTAAAAAACCAAGCACAGATCTTGCGTCATGTGCTTGGTTTAATAAATGAACTAAAGGTTCTATCCATGCTTATTCCTCGGAAATAGCACCTACAGGACATGCACCTGCGCAAGCGCCGCAGCTGATGCAGGTATCAGAAGCGATTTCAAACTTTCCGTCTCCTTCAGAAATAGCGCCAACAGGACAGCCACCTGCACAAGAGCCACAAGAAATACATGAATCAGAAATAACAAATGCCATAATAGCGTTCCTCCTTATTTTTGTATGATTGCTATAGCTATTTTAATACATTTCCGCTGTGATGACAAGTGTTAATCTATTCCTTTTCATCCTCGCGGCGTTTGCGGATGCCATTTAAGATGACTTCTTTTTTTTCTATGACCTCTTTCTGGCTCATGGCTGGAACATCTTTTAATTTATAATCGATGCCAAGTTTTTCATATTTTGGTTTTCCCATGGTGTGATAGGGAAGAACATCCAGCGCTTTCAGATTATGGAGTCCTCCGATAAAGTAACCAAGTTGATAAAGATATTGATCGTCATCCGTCAATCCGGGTACTACCACATGACGGATCCACATAGGAACATCCCGGTCAGACAGATACTGCGCAAATGCAAGGATGCCGTCGTTAGGCTGTGTGGTCAATTCCTTATGTTTTTCAGGATCAATATGTTTGATATCCAGCATAACGAGATCCGTGACTTTCATAAGCACGTCCAGTTTTTCGATCAAAGCCGTATTGTTTGGCTTAAATACAATGCCGGAAGTGTCGATACATGTATGAATATCGCGTTTTTTCGCTTCCGTAAACAGTTCGATTAGAAAATCTACTTGCAGCAGCGGTTCTCCGCCGGTTACGGTGAGACCGCCTTCCTTATAGAAACTTCGGTTTCGCTCATAAGCTTCCATAATTTCTGAAACTTCCACCATCCTGCCGCCGTTCATTGCCCAAGTATCCGGATTGTGGCAGTATGCACACCGCATGGGGCAGCCTTGAACAAATACGACGAATCTTACGCCGGGTCCGTCAACCGTTCCAAATGATTCCAGTGAATGAATTCTTCCGCTCATATGATCTGTCTTATCCTTTCTTAAATAAAATTCTATTCAGGATATTATTAGTATACTATTTTTTTTAAATTCAAACAACAGATAAAAGAAATATAAAAAAATATTCTTAAATGGATTAAACCACGTAAACCCGAGTAAAGCTGATTTGTTGACAGGGTATAAAATAAAATTTATAATGAATTTTATGATTTGTAAATATAGCATTATTATAAAGGAGATACATATGAAGAAACAGAAAAATACAATCAGAAATATGGTGGCAAGAGTTATGTCTCTGGTTATGGCGGTGGTGATGGTATGGAGTGGTATGCCCTCCCTGCCGGTAAGGGCGGAGGGGGAGGCATACCCCTATATGATCTTTGCTGCATCGGATGAGGAAGGTGCGGTTACATTTCTTGTTAATAATGCAGGTATGAACGGCAGCGTGGCAACCAACGGAACCATTGCCGTCACCGGGGGCAACTGCAACATCAACGGCACAAGGACAGAGTGTGCCGGGGAAAGCGGTGAGCCGCTTCTGATGCCGGATCTTCGGGAACGGATCGTAAATACATATTTTTCAGCGGGGACGGAGGAGCATTCGGAGGATTATGCATTAGAAGAAATCAATATCAATGTAAACACGCCCATCGAAGGAGACGGGTCGGTATCCCTGACTGGAAATATCAACTTAAATGCCGGGATCATGGCGCAGGAAGATATCGTACTTGACGGCGAAGTAAAGAACTCAGGGGATGTTGTGTTATATTCCGCATCTGGCAACATAGTCATCGGATGCGCCAACGTGAACTTAAACGGCCTTGTCTATGCACCCTATGGAGAGATAAGGATCACCTCCATGAATGTGAACATGAACAACGTGATCCTGATAGCGCAGAAGGTCACGATAGAGGCGAACGGCATCAACGGTGGCATGAACCGGGGAATGGCGCAGTGGATTGGAACAGAGTATAATGTAATCGAGAGTGGGACAGGGAATGAACCTCCCGTGAACCCGGAAAATCCCGATCCAGAGCATCCGAGAGATTCCAGCGTACTGATGCAGGGCATCATCAGATATGAGGCAACAGAAGGGCTGGAGGATATCGGGGAAGCCTATTTTAAGGATATCACATCAATGGACGACATAGG
>CAMWHY010000116.1 GCA_947174185.1 uncultured Lachnospiraceae bacterium
GTGCAATTCCATCTTTGTCTATTAAAGTCAGTACAATCCCAAGCAGGAGACCGATGATATATCTGAAGAAAGTAGATTAAAATGTTGACGCCGAATAAACCTATTATACCAGAAAATTCATTTTTAGAAATATAAAATGATAATGTTTTATTAATAAATAGAAAGCGGGCAGCGACATATATCCGCTACCCGCTGTTTCATTAGTCTGCGGAGGTAACTACACCGCCTTCTACAACCAGTGTGTCTTCATAATCTTTGCCGTAGGTATCTAACAGGGTTGCTTCATAATCTGCGTGGAAGAAATTTTCTTCACCAAGCGTCTGAATTTCATTATTCAGCCAGTTCAGCAGGCTTTCGTTTCCTTTGGTAACTGCGGGAGCAATGGTATCAGCACTTCCAAGGGAAGGGATTCCGACTACGAAACCGGGATTTTCAATGGCAAAGGCAATGACTTCCGTATTATCATTTGCCCAAGCTGCGCCATTGCCGTTTTCCAAAGCAGTTTTTGCTTCTGCGTAAGCATCGTATTTCTGCAGTCTGATATCAGGATAATTCTTTTCAAGATAAGTTTCTGCGGTAGTGCCGGAAATAACAATCACTGCATCTTCTGTACCAATGTCATCCAGACTGGTGATTACTGCATTCTCAGGAGAAACAATTCCTAATGCTACATTCATATAAGGCAATGCAAAATCTACTTCCTGTGCGCGTTCTTCCGTTACGGTAAAGTTTGCCAGAATAATATCGACTTTGCCGGTCTGGAGATACTCAATACGATTGGCAGCTTCTGTGGATACATAATTCACTTCAACTCCAAGATCCTCTCCGATACGGTTGGCAAAATAAACATCATAGCCTTGGTATTCACCATTTTCATCTACGTAGCCGAAGGGGCTTTTGTCAGAGAATACGCCAATGTTGATTGTACCGCTTTCTATAATCTCATCTACAGTTCTATAAACTGTGTCCGGATTACCTGAAGCATTGCCGCCTGTAGACTGATTGGAAGTGCAGCCAGTCAGTGCAGATATCAAAAGAGTCAGTACAAGGACGGTGGTTCCTAATCGCTTAAATAAAGTGTTTTTCATAATATAGATCCTCTTCTTTCTTTCATATTTAATTTATTTTATTTCATAAGTAAAGATTTGCTGCAAAATTTGAGCATAAAAAAACGGGATTCTTATAAGCTCCCGGACAAATGGCTATATGGCATTTCATAATGAAATATTACGTATCAATGCAACACAAGGAAGATGCATGCACCTGACCATATAAATATGCCCGGGAGGTTAACATTCGACAACAACACATGATAGCAGCAGTAGAATGATTTGTTCTATACATAGCATTTTCTCCTTTCCTTTAAGGATTGCTCAAATTCGATAAGCATATATTACATACATTTGCCTACTGTGTCAATAGGTTAAATGAAAAATATTAAATTTATTTTTCTTTCTCGTTGATTTATCCTATTACCTTGCAGTAAAATAGGAGAAAGACAGGGGGTGTCGGAATGATTTCAACAAAAGGTCGATATGCCATTCGGTTTATGATGGATCTGGCGGAACAATCACAGGATAGGACGGTTCCGTTGGAGGAAACTGCTGCAAGGCAGGATATTTCCAAAAAATATCTGGAAATGATCGTAAAAATTCTTGTAAAAGGAAAACTTGTAAAGGGGATCAGCGGAAAAGGCGGTGGATACCGTTTGACGCGTAAGCCGGAAGAATATACCGTAGGTGAGATTCTGGAGCTGACGGAAGGAACACTGGCTGTAGTTGCATGTCTAAATGAAGATGCAGAGCAGTGTCCTAGGGAATCTATTTGCAAGACATTACCTATGTGGAGAAAATTTGATTCTCTCGTACGTGATTATTTCTTCCATATAACAATAGCGGATCTCATAAACGGAAAGGTGTGAATGAAACAATGCAGCAATATTTGCAAAGTTTCCATGAAAAATGTAAAATAAGAAAAGAATTTCATTAAGGAGCATCAGATGGAGAATTACAACGCAATCGTCCTTACAACACCCACAGATTTTGAGCGGCTGCAGGATAACTATGCCCGGATGGTGCAAAACCTCGCACCCAGAAAAATCGTATTTATCGGCAGCAGGAAAGTACAGGAATTGATACAGCAGTCAGATGTGGAAGGACAGGTTGGTTTTTTTGATGAAGATGAGCTGATCCCATTTGCAGATGTACATAAGATCATGAAGGAGCTTCTACAGACGGATGAGCTTCCCAGAGGTGTGACCGGCTGGTATTACCAGCAGTTTTTGAAGATGCAGTATGCATTTGCCTGTAAGGAGGATTATTATCTGATCTGGGACGGGGATACGGTTCCCTGTAAACCGTTTTCCATGTTTCGGGAGGATGGACTACCTTATTTGGATCTGAAGCAGGAGTATCATGAAGAATACTTTCATACCATTGGGAATCTGTTACCGGGGATGCATAAGTGTATAGAAAAATCCTTTATCTCGGAGCATATGCTGATTAGATGCGATATTATGAAACAGTTGATATGGGAGATGATAGGATCATCCACAAAAAATGCTGCTAATAATGTGAGCGATACCGCTAAAGATCATATACAGACGCAGAGCCCTTTTTATGAAAAGATATTACGGGCAATTCGTCTGGGGCAGATCATGAATACTGCATTTAGTGAGTTTGAAACTTACGGAACATATGTGTCATTCCGCTATGCGGATGCGTACTGTCTGCGTAACTGGCATTCTTTCCGGTTGGGAGGAGAGTTTTTTCATCCGGAACGCATGACAGATGAAGATTATGCGTGGCTGGGGAAAGATTTTGATGCAATCTCGTTTGAGAAAGGACATACCGTGCGGGAAGATCATGAGGAAATATTTACCAGTCCCCGTTACCGGGAGAAACTGTCTGCGAGACAGATCTTAGAACTTGCCCAGCAGGAATTTCAGGAGGGTTATAAGGAGGTCTGGGATGAGGATTTTAAGAAGGATGGAGAGCACACCATAGAAGCAATGATTATGGAAGCGAGCCGATGCGAGTCCGCAGGCGACAGAGAAGGGATGTTTCTGGCAATACAAAAGGGACTGAAGCAGGAGTATGACAATTATGAATTGTATTACATGCTGGGTTTTTATTATCTGCCGGAGAATATCGATCAGGCATATCTATGTTTTCAGAATGCATTATTTTATTGTAAAAATGAAGAAGACCGTGCTACGATCCTTGCAGATATGAAAAATCTGGAACAGACGGGCAGGATCGGAGTGCGGAATACAGCGGTTTTGATCGTTTCATATAATGCCTGTTATTTTATGCAGAGAAATATAGAAAATATCCGTAAGACATTGCCGGAGGGGAGCTATCAGATCGTGGTGGTGGATAATGCTTCCACTGACGGGGTGGCGGAGTGGCTGCAGGAACAGGATGATATCATACTGCTTAGAAATGAAGAAAATGTAGGTTTTGGTCCCGCATGTAATCAAGGAGTCAGCTTATTGCAGGATGTAAATGCAACCGATATTTTCCTTTTAAATAATGACACAAGATTAGCGCCGAATGCCTTGTTCTGGTTAAGGATGGGACTTTACGAGAATGAAAAGATCGGCGCGGTAGGAAGCTGTTCTAATTATGCAGGGAATGGACAGCAGATAGAAGTGGAATTTACGCTGCCGGATGAATATCTGCAATATGGTGCATCTGTTAATGTGCCGCTGCAGGAACCGTATGAAGAACGGGTGCGGCTTTCCGGATTTGCCATGCTGGTCAGAGGAGATGTATGGAGAGTGGCGGGCGGCATGGATGAAGATTTTGCGCCGGGATATTTTGAAGATGATGATCTTTCCATGAAAATATTGAAGGCAGGCTACAAGCTTTTATTTTGCAGAAATAGTTTTATCTATCATGCAGGAAGCCAGAGCTTTATTAAGAATCCTGATGTAGATCAGATCTTTATGGATCATTATCAGTTGTTTATCAATAAGTATGGATTTGATATTTTTGAATATGCTGCTGCGGATCAGGAGATGATACGGGAGATCCCTTATAAAAAAGAAGATGCATTTAATGCACTCCAGATCGGAAGTGGTATCGGTGCAGACCTGAAATATATCCGCACGAAATACCCCAAGGCCAATGTGATCGGAGTGGAGCCGGGTACGGCTTTGTATGAAATATCAAAAAAGACAGATATGGTATTTCGGAATACGGCGGAGTTGAAGAAGATATTTCAACAGCCGGTATTTCAGGTGCTGCTGATTGCAAAAAAAGAGTATGCCCGATTGAGCAGGGAAGATATGGCGGTGATAGAGAGTCTATGCCTGCCGGGCTGCGTAGTTTTGCCCAAAGTCTAAGGAATCATATAAAAAATTAAAATATACATGGAAACAAAGGGCGCTTAGTTGTATAATAATATGGAAATGACAAGAAAATCATTTGCCGAAAATTAGTAATGATTATCGGCATGGAGGATTAATATAAATTTAATAGAAAGAATTAATGTATAGAAAAGTATAGAAAAGAAAAAGCACGGAGGAAATTATGACTAGCGAAATACTTACGAAGATGGGACTTGGAGGTCTGGATATCGGATATTTACTGATCGTGCTGACGGCGCTTGTTGTGGCGGCTGTCGTCATGGTGATTATCCTGTTGGTACAGAATCATCAGTTAAAGGATAAATATGACCGGTTTATGCGCGGCGCAAAAGCAAAGAGTCTTGAAACAGAGATACAGGATCTGATTAAAGATGTGGAAGATTTGACAAGAACTTCTAAGGAACACGATATTGATATCAGAGAGCTGTATCATAAGCACGAAGGAGCTTTACAGAAGGTTGGTCTTGTGAAATATGACGCGTTTAAAGAAATGGGCGGTAAGCTGAGCTATGGGCTGGCCGTTCTGGATGAGAACAATAATGGATTTTTGATCAACTCCGTACACAGTAGTACCGGATGTTATTCTTATACGAAAAAAATCAAAGATGGACAGTCAGAGATAGAGCTGAGTAAGGAAGAAAAAACTGCGTTGGAGCGTGCGCTGGATAAACAGACGTATTCCGCTGTCCGTAAACCCCGGTTAAAGAAGAATGCCATTCCGGCGGATGAAGATGAGTTTGAGGATACGGATCTGGAGTAAGATTGAAAAAGTAAAGATTTTTCAAAAACAAATTTATTCGTTTTGCAAATTTGTTCCTACGGCACAAATTTTGCAGGTTGTGAAAAGGTATGGTTATTAGCATGAGTAAGATAAAAGATTTGTTAATCAGGATCAGGGCAGCAGTGAAGACAGGAAAGATGCATGCGGACGCCGCTTTGATCGATGAGATTACCCATGTTGTGAAGGGTGAACTGGATACCAATAAAATCAATTTTTCAACAGAACAGTATCGGGATCTTTTTATCACGATCAATCAGTTGAAGGAAGATTTTTCCAACAGTACGCAGGATACGGCGGCAGCGCTGCTGTATTTTGACGCGTTGATTTTGTGTGTCAGTATGATCTCTTCTGTTACGGATGCGTTGATCAGTAAGGAATACTGGGAATATAAACATCGGGACGAATTGGAAGATCCTGAAATACGGGATGTGATCGAACATATTGGAAAGACTAAAAAAATCCAGATATATAATTATGATTTTGCAGATGAATATGTAACGCTGCCTGTAGAGGTTTCTTTAGATGAAACCTGCGGAATGTATTATGTTCCGTATTGTAATAGAAAGATGTATTTTCCAAAAGGCTGGAAGGAAGCGGATGTGATTCATTACTACAAATGGATCATGATGGAACAGGATAAGAGATCGCCGCATTGTTATGATCATGAGGGATATGGTGTATTGCAGGGCGATGTGGTAGTAGATGCCGGCGTTGCGGAAGGTAACTTTGCCTTAAATGTCATAGATAAAGCACAAAAACTCTATCTGATCGAGGCGGACGAGAGATGGATCGAAGCACTGGAAAAGACCTTTGCATCAGATATGGATAAGGTGCAGATCATCCGTGGATTTTTAAGCGATGAAACCTCAGGAGAGAATGTGTGTCTGGATCAGCTGTTTGCAGAGCAGCCGATTAATTATGTTAAGATGGACATAGAAGGATATGAAAAACAAGCGTTGTCAGGCGCTAAAAAGGTCATGGGTCAGGCAGAAAATATACGCTGTGCTGTCTGTACGTATCATTTTCATGAGGATGAGGAATTGATCCGAAAGCAGTTGCAGGACTTTGGTTTTGAGACGGAAGTTTCCAAAGGATATATGTTCCCGGATATGACGATGGAAGAATTAGTGAATGCAAAACTCCGCAGAGGACTTATGTTTGGAAGGAAATAGTTGACAATCCTGTTTTCTGTGTTATGCTTGATGGGCGCAGGATCATTTTATATATGAAAACAAACAAGAGAAAGAGGGTAAACCAACATGATCGACATCAAATTTTTAAGGGATAATCCGGAAGCAGTCAGGGAGAATATCAAGAAGAAATTTCAGGACAACAAGCTTCCGCTGGTGGATGAAGTCATTACATTAGATGCTGAGAGACGTTCTATCCAGCAGCAGGCGGATCAATTGAAGGCTGACAGGAATAAATTATCCAAACAGATCGGTGCGTTGATGGGTCAGGGCAAAAAGGACGAGGCCGAGGAGATCAAGAAGCAGGTTGCAGCCAATGCAGAGAGGCTGGCAGAATTGGATAAGCAGCAGACAGAGCTGGAAGAAAAAGTAACAAAGATTATGATGGTGATCCCGAATATCATTGATCCGTCAGTGCCCATCGGTAAGGATGATTCCGAGAATGTAGAAGTACAGCGTTATGGCGAGCCGGTGGTTCCGGATTTTGAGATTCCTTATCATACGGAGATTATGGAAAAGCTTCAGGGAATTGATCTTGATTCCGCAAGACGTGTGGCGGGCAATGGTTTTTACTATTTGATGGGAGATATTGCAAGGCTGCATTCGGCTGTGATCTCTTATGCGCGTGACTTTATGATCGACAGAGGGTTTACCTACTGTGTGCCGCCGTTCATGATCCGCAGCAATGTTGTGACCGGCGTCATGAGCTTTGCAGAGATGGATGCCATGATGTATAAGATTGAGGGAGAAGATTTATACTTAATTGGTACGAGCGAGCATTCCATGATCGGTAAATTTATTGATCAGATTGTAAAAGAGGAAGAGCTTCCCTATACCCTTACCAGCTATTCTCCCTGTTTTAGAAAGGAAAAGGGAGCGCATGGTCTGGAGGAAAGAGGCGTATATCGGATCCACCAGTTTGAAAAGCAGGAGATGATCGTGGTCTGCAAACCTGAGGAAAGTCCTATGTGGTTTGACAAATTGTGGCAGAATACGGTTGACCTGTTCCGTTCTTTGGATATTCCTGTGCGGACGCTGGAATGCTGCTCCGGTGATCTTGCAGATCTTAAAGTAAAGTCCGTTGATGTGGAAGCATGGTCGCCAAGACAGCAGAAGTATTTTGAAGTGGGCAGCTGTTCCAATCTGGGAGATGCACAGGCAAGAAGGTTGAAGATCCGTGTTGACGGACCGAATGGAAAGTATCTTGCACATACGCTTAACAATACGGTTGTGGCGCCCCCCAGAATGTTGATTGCCTTTTTGGAAAACAACTTAAATGCGGATGGTTCTGTAAGGATTCCCGAAAAACTCAGACCTTATATGGGTGGAAAAACATTGATTAATTAAGAGTCGCAGCAAAGCTGTGGCATGGAGGATAGGAAGGTTTGCATAAATACTTGCGGGCGGTAGGATTCAGCAATATTACCAGCAAAAAAGAATTACAGAAGCTGGTAAAAAAAGCAGTCCGGACGGCGTCAAGAAAATCATATACATCATTGGATGCAACCATGGACAACGACTGCCTATACGCAGAGTATCAGGCGGAGTTTGGAGAACGGATCGGTATCTGCGTGCGGGGAGAATATGACGAGAATAACGTATTCTCTTATGATTACTGTTTTCCTTTTTTACGAGGCGACAAGGTTAGCAGTATTGAAGATCTGTCGGTGGAGCGCCATATTGAAAAAATATCTTTTGCAGGCATTGTGGATGATTTGAAAGTAGGAATTTCTGTAATCTTTTATCTGCAGAATATCATTACTTACCTAAAACTTGTCAACGCTAATCGTCTGCCGATTCACGGAACTTCGTTGACGTTAAGCGCATTGTCGGATAATGGAAAGATTCTTCTGCCGATCCGTAAAAATAAGCGTGATATTCAGAGAATACAGAATTATAATTATAATAAAAGTCAGATGCTGGCAGCTGCTAAGAACGGTGATGAGGAGGCCATTGAAAATCTGACGATGGAAGATATTGATACGTATTCCCTGCTCCAGAAGAAGATCCATAATGAGGATGTTCTTTCGCTGGTTGATACGTATTTTATGCCATATGGCGTAGAGTGTGATCTTTATTCTATTCTGGGTGAGATCATCAGTTGTGAGACAGTGGTCAATACCATGACTGGTGAGACAATATATATCATGGGACTTGATGTTAATGATCTGGTCTTTGATGTATGTATCAATCAGCAGGATCTGATGGGGGAGCCTGCCATTGGGCGGCGCTTTAAGGGGACTGTCTGGCTTCAGGGTTATATTAATTATCCGGAAGAATTGAATTAATGTTTGCGGACTGCAGGATAAGAGTACGGGGGTATTTATGTTAAGATTAAGGCCATACAAAAAACAGGATGCGGAAACGATCGTAAGCTGGATCGGGGATGAAAAAATGTTTCGCCTGTGGAGCGGGGATAGGTACAATAAATATCCTATTTTCGCGGAGGACATGAACCGTTTTTATACGGAATGTGAAGAACAGGGCGATTTTTATGAGATGACTGCGTTGGATGAAACGGGTATTGTTGGACATTTTACCCTGCGGATGGTGGAAGAAAATCCATTTCTGTGTTTTGCTATCATTGATCCCAAAAAAAGGGGCGTTGGCTTCGGAAAAGAAATGTTGAGTCTTGCGCTTCGTTATGCATTTGAAATCCTGCGAGTGACAAAAGTTTCGCTTAACGTATTTG
>CAMWHY010000117.1 GCA_947174185.1 uncultured Lachnospiraceae bacterium
ATAATCTCCTGCGGCATATCAAGACCGTCCTGAGACCATTCGCCCGCGCTCTTTGCAAAGCCTTCAAATACAACCGGATTGCCTACCGCATATACCGGCGCTTTCTGACCTACCTTAACACTAAATACTTCCCATGCACCGGAAGATTCACACTGCATCCTAGCGCCCCATGCGCTTATGTCGTCACCGCAGAGCTCTGCGATCTGCTCATAAGTAATCTGCGCTATATTGTGAGAGTTATTGATATAGGCTTTCGGCATAGTTTCACTGCTGCCAGCATCGCCAACTCTCGTCCAGCCTACCGTTGCATCCGGCATAACGATCCACATATCACCTGTTGCACTTGTATATTCGATCTCAACAACACTGCCCGGTACTAATGCGTCTATAATCTCCTGCGGCATATCAAGACCGTCCTGAGACCATTCGCCTGCACTCTTTGCAAAACCTTCAAAATTTACAGCTCCAGTCAATGCACAAAGATTAGAAAGGTCTTTTCCTGAACTTTCAAATCCTGCCGGAGATCCAAAATCTACAGAAGTGTCCGCTTCGATTACATTACCGGAAGCATCCAAAAATGTAATATTGTCAATATACAGACTTGCTGCGGAATCTGTATTGTTATCTGTCTCTTTGGACAGGATAATATAATTGTCCGCACCTGCGACAAATCCTGCATCAGATACGTCAAATACTGCTGTCTTAGGATTTGCTGTCTCCAGATAAACTGACCAGTCATTGTCATTATCTTTTACTTCTTCATTCTTTTCTCCTGTATAAGCATACAGATAACCTGATACCGCTGCGAAAGAACCATCCGCACGTGATGTTCCAATATCCATGGTAATCGTACTAATGTCAGCAATCTTATCGCCAACCAGCGCGCTTACATTAATACCAACGAACATGGATTTTCCGGATACGTTTTCTACGTACAACGCCTGAGAACCGTTAAATTCAGTAACGGATAAAATGGACTCATCCGGAGTTCCTTTTAACAGGTTCATCTTGACAAAAGCGTATGCTCCATCTTCAAAATCAACACTTGCCGCTGTCGCAGGGGCAACGCCTGCTGCATCATCTTCAGAAACCGTATTTTCGACTTCCGAGCCTGTTTCTGTTTCATTGCCTCCGGTTGTAGAAGGGTCATCTCCGCCACATGCAGTAAGACCCGCTGTCACCAAAACCGTTGCAAGCAATACAGAAAGTAATTTCTTTGCAATTTTTGCTTTCAACCTTTTTCATCCTCCTTCTTTTTTATGCTTTTCCATATCTTAAAAATCTATGCTAAAAGAATAGGTATTAACCGACAATACCGCTTCTCTCAACACCTTCAATAAAGTGCCTCTGTAGTATTACATAAATAATTACGACGGGCAGCATAACCAGTACGATGCCGGCATCCAGATAAAGTTCCTGAATCGTCGGGTCAAGTATCTTATCAAGATTGGCGATAGTTGCCTGCAGGGTAGAAATCTTCATACCGATGATCACGTCCGAACTGATCAGGAACAAGTTCGCATAAAATGTATCATTGTACTGCCATACCATTGAAAATACAGCCACTGTGATAACAGAGGGGATTGCATTTACCAACATGATCCTAAAATAAGTATACCAAACCCCGGCGCCATCTACAAATGCCGCTTCCTCGATCTCTTTTGGCAGACCGCGGAAAAACTGGTTAAATATGTAAATATACAGTCCGGAACGCAGTCCACATCCCAGCGCAGTCATGATATACATCGGAACACTGCTTCCCATCAGGTTGATGGGAGCGCCCTTAATTAATGTTATTATACCAAAGGGATCAAAATTTTTAAAGGTAGTATATAAAGGCAGCATAATGGTATGTGCCGGAATTACGATCATGACCACCACGCAGGCAAATAAAATATTTTTTCCAGGAAAATTAAATCTTGCAAATCCATATCCAACCATAGAGCAGATAACAACCTGTATACACATCAAAGAAGCCGAATATAACAGCGTCTTACTACAGGTCGCCCAATAGTTTAGCCGTTCTAACACAAGATCATAGCGGCCTGTGGTGGGATCCTGCGGAATCATATAGACCATGGGATTATATGCATCCGCATCCGAAAAGAAGGAATTGACCACAATTCCGATTACCGGCGACAAGATAACATAACTGATCCCCACAATGATCAAAAAGCGGAAGATATCTATAATCAGTTTCTTACCTGAAGAAATAAAACCCTTTTTATCATTATGAAAATCCTTACCCTGACAATATTCCTTAAAACGCAGAATAATAGATTTCTTTTCTTTACTTTCTGATCCCATCGGAACGCTCCTTCCTAATTATAGTAGAATGTCCTCTTCTGGATAAACCTGCATACGATCACCAGAATCAGACAGGTAACCACCGTACTGATCAGACTGAATGCCGAACTCAATCCGTAATTACCCAGTTTAAACGCCGTCTTATATGCCAGATCAACAACCTCACTGTCTGCAAAGCTATCTACCACTGTATATACCACATTGGTAATAATATGAGGCATTACCATCGGGAATGTCACCTTCCAAAAGGTCTCATACGCTGTCGCGCCCTCGATCTTAGCAACCTCATACATAGAACCCGGAATGGACTGAAGTGCAGCGATAAATATGATAATCTGCACACCGGAAGCGGTAATGATATCACTGATCCTGTTTACTGCCTCCACAATATATCCTAAGACAACGTCCGGCAGAGCAAGATCACCCAACAGCATAATATAATAATCTACGCTGACACCGGAGGCTGCCTCTGCAACTTCTGCACTGGTGGAAGATAAACCGCCCGCCATCATCTGCCTTGCCAGATCCATCGCTGCTGTTATCGCATCTGCATTCAAGATAACCGGCAGGAAAAAGATGGCACGCACCAGTGTTCTGCCCGGAAACTTTTTGTTTAACAAAAGTGCAATAAATAAACTAAAGAACGTAATCAACGGAACATCAATCAGCATATCGGCGATGGAAGTCGTCAGGATCTGCTTGAATTCTGCATGCACCCGGAAAGCATAGATAAAATTTTCCAGTCCCTTCCACTCCAGGGTATATCCTCCCACAGCGCCTACCGTAAGTTCCGACAAAGAGAACTGTATCGTCAGGATCAGGCTTCTTAAATAAAACACAAGAAAGCCGATCAGCCATGGCAGAATAAAAAGATAACCATTCATCGTTCTTCTTGCAGTCAGACCCATAGTTCTTCTCTTCTTAGCGGATACTCCGTCTGCCTTAGGCGCTGCTTCTGTAGCTGTTTCCTGCTCTTTTCCCAGCGCTGCAGTCTCCTTCGTTACCTCTGTATTATTATGTTCCTGAGATAGTTGTTTTTTAGCCATCAATTCACACCTCCTATCTCATAATCTCGCGCCGGTACAACAATACCGTCCTGCGTAAGATCTTCCTCCGTATAATTGACATAGATACAGACACCATTGCTATAGGTGACTTTTCTCAACCCGTTTTCCAGCGCCTCATGGGCAATCATTTCCGCCCCCACAACAGGATTCAACGCTTCGCTTAACATCTGATATGTTGCAACAGCTTCTTCGCTCCAGTTGGTATAAGTCGTTGCATAGTACATATTCAAACCGCTGTATTTCATTTCCGTTGCATTTTCCCAGGTAAAGATATAATGTGGCGCAACTCCGTATTCGATCATTTCCAGAAGATCTTCCTGCCTGTCATCCGTACTAAGATTATTGATCTGTGTTCCACAGTAATTGATATAACCATGGATCACCATTTCATAGAACGGTATATCCTGATCGATAATAAAATAATCGTTATCCCTGACCGGCGCATTGATGATATCATCCGCGTAGGCAAACGTATAAGCGTTGCCACCGTTCACCATAATATCCTTTCCTACGGCTTCAAGAGCATCAAACTGCCCCAGCACTACGTCAAGAGCTTCTTCACGGTTGATCACATTTGTTCTTCTTCTGTCAGAATGCAGGGTATCGCCCAAATCCCGCAGGGAGATTCCCGTAATATCATAATTTACAATCCTCTCTGTAAATTCATCTACATATCTTGGCAGGAACTTAGGAGAAACAAGATCATATTTTGTCTCCCGGTATCCCAAACCGGAAGTCTGCCGTAAAGTTGACGGATTGATCTGTCCAAAGTTCGCCACATAACCAGCACCATAATATCTGGAAGACTCTAACATATACTGATATCGTCTGCTGATAAAGGTCGCCCGCTGGAACGCCACATCTCCATAGAAAGTACCGCCATTGGCTGCAACCGTACTGCTTAAACTTTCTAAGCCCGATTTTCCGCCAAGCTTAAGCGTAACACGGATCCGGTCTGCAACATCGTGATAATAACCACCGTTAAACCATCCCTGAAAATTCATTACCTGATTCGACACGCCATTGGCTGCAAGATCATTGGAAATGTCCTGCGCCTCCTCAAATGTCGTCATCGGAAATACACTCAAATATTGCACACCCAAAACATGGGATGTCAGCTTTACACCGCCTATCACATCATAATAGAACGGAAGCTCTGTATCACTGACACGCTCTGAAAGGACGCCTTCTGCCACCAGCCGTTCTCTATAATAATTAGCCATGCCGCAATAACCTGTATGTTCCTCATCCAAAAAGGTATATCTTGCCGTCATGTTTACATCATAGCAGTTCTTCTCCAATACCGGAAGCTCTGCAGACTGTCCTGTCGTACCAAACATGGATAAGGTATCAAATCCACGAAGTACAAAGGATGGATATACATAATTATAACTGTTGACCTTCCCTGCGACGGAAGCCGTGATAAATGCCAACGAAGCCCCATCCTCTATTGTCACCAAAAGATCACTGTTTTCCTTTGAAATACCAAACAGCGGAAGTCTTGCCTTTTCAGCATTCTCCAAAACGGTATACTCCTGTGACAAAGGATCCATACCGTATATATACTGAGAATAATCAGCCATATTTGTTTTTCCATTATTAAAATTAATAATGGAACCGGAACCATTAGGCACAACCATGTATCCCTGTTCTTCGGCCCCTGCTGCGCCCATATATTTCAACAGCTGGATACGGTAAATTTTTGCACCACCGCCTTCGATGATAGAACATACCGGAACAGACACATCCAGTCCGTCACCGTTTAAGCGGTATTCGATCTCAATGGTAAAGTTTGGAGAAAGCAGTTCCTCCATTCCCGCTTGGGTGAGCTCCTCTACATAATCCTCACTGGTAAAACCGGCGCGTTCAAACATATCATTAATGATGGCAAGTATTGCGGTAGAGCCTGCCACAGACGATTTCAATTCCATATATCCCGTTACTGTAGTACTCTCCCTAAAATAGCCGGCACAGGTCTCCTGCTCCTCTTCCGGCAGAGCGTTGATCACGTCTTCCAGAACTTTCGGTCGTATATACTTAGGAACAATCCCCGTAGCATTTGCCGCCGTCCCAACTTTATAAGTGTAACGGATACCATTCCCTATTGCCTTGACAGTCACCTGCCCCAGATCAACAGACGCAGAATAAGAGTCAAAACTTCCCGGTGATTTCGCGCTGTTATAATAATCCAGAATAAACTGGGATCTCAGATAATTCTTATTCGTTTCATTAGCGATCATATCGTCTTCCAGATCAACCGGATTCGAATAGGTAATCACACCGCTCCGCTTATCATATACCGCGATCTCCGCCGTTTCCACATTGGTATAAAGTTTCAGATACTCATTTTCGGCTGCCAGAACCATACCCTCCACATCAGGAGCGGCCTCACTGATCGGTACAAAGTTGGTACCCTCCTCATAGTCATAGCTCGTAAGATACTGTCGGTATACGTTGTAATTATGATAATGCACAATATAATAAACCAGCCAGATCAGCACGCCGATCAAAACGATCCCTAACAGACCAAGCAAGATTTTACCGGGCTTTCCCAGCTTCTTTTTCTGCTTCTTTGGAACTTCAACATACCTATCCTTGTAGATATCCTCTTCTTCCGTAATATGACTTTTTTTAGCAAATGGGTTTGGCAATTTCATATGCTTCTCCTTTATCCTACATAGATCTTAAACCCTGTTTATTTCCATCTCTCCGGCTATGCCCTAAAAATCAGCTCCGTATAAATACTGTAGAAGAAATTGTATACCTGACTAATCAGATTCAGCAGCAGAAGCATCAGGAAAATAATAATAAATACGGCAACCAATGTTAAAAACAATGTAATCAGCGTCTTGCCTAAAGTATAATTATGCACCTGCATAATGCCAATCAGAAGTAAAATTAGCGCGTAAGCAATACCGACCGCAAGGATCATATAGTAAAATGACTCTTCGTCCGCGGCAATAGCGCGGCTGATGATCGTTGCAGGGATGAACGTCAGGATCAACGGCAGCGTTGCATATCCTACCGCAATGGAAATATCCTTCATCCTTCCTTCTCCGTTCATCAGGCAGGTGATCGACCAGTTCCCCACGCAGAGCAGCACATATAAAAGCAATACGCCGCCCAGCTCCGACAGAGAATTGACAGACCTTGGATTGATATCATTCACAACAAAACTGGCAAGATATCTGTTTAAAGAAAAACAGAAGGAAAAACAGATCACCAGTAAAACTGCTATCGGCACACTGCCCTTATCTTTACGGCGAATCCAATAAAAGCCGTCCATCGGATGCGAGAGCGTATACCAGAGATACTTCCATTTCTCCGAGGAGAAATACTTCTTTATAAAACTGTTTTCTTCGGAAATATTTTTATCCATTCAGTATATCCTCCTCTTTCTCGATTCCCTTTTTCTTCTTTACAATCTTGGATCCTACCAGATATCCGATAATGATTACCATCATGCCGGTCAAAATATAATTCAGGTTCGCTTTCAGTATTTCGTTCCGATATCTCTTAAAGGCAATCGAATAATATTCCCGGTTCATGCCCAGTCTAAGATAATACATGGCAGTTTCATTGTCCTTTGCCGTCAGGTACGCCTTACCAATACCGGAATTGGCAAGCTCAAAATTCTCATTCAGCTTCAATACCTGTCTCCACATCTCTACCGCCTGGGTTTCATCACCGTCATAACGGAGCCTGACCGCCTCATTGATCAGTCTGCCGTATTCTGTTTCATTAAAGCAGAAGATAGCGGCCCTGTTGGAATCCAGGACAACGATCTGATTCCCCACAGACTCGATTGCCACCGGTGCCATAAACGTGCCCACCTGGGTTCCAAGTCCGCCAAAAATGTATAAAAGATTGCCCTCATGATCGTAGGTAAATATCCTGCCCCGCTTACGGTCAAGCAACGAGAATATCCCTTTATCCCGATAAACAACATCCGTAATCTGGGAGGGGCCGGCATAATCCGTGGAACCTTCGATCCAAAGATCGCCGCCAACGTTCTCATTCTCACCCTGCTTGATGACGTCCTCACCTCTGGGATTCAGCCGGCGCACACCCTGCAATCCCTCTAAGTCAATATTCGTCGCATAGACAAAGCCATCGCTATCCACATCGATTCCCGTAAATTCCGTAGGAATAAAAAGCTGTGATTTGGATCGCTCCTCCTTCGTCGCAATTCTTCTCCAAAACTTCTCCCAAAGCGAGATCTGCACCTCTATCGTTCCGAAAAACCCTGTAAATTCTCCATTGGCCTCAAATACCATAATGCCTTCAAACATATTCTGTGCAATGCAGTAAACACGGTCCGCATAATCCACAGATACTTTTAACGGTGTAAACACGTACCCCGGATCTAAGATGTCAGACTGCGGATCTTTCACAATCCCCATCAGCTCGCCGGTTGCAATATCCAGAATCACGACACGGCGGTTCATGGAATCTGCAATATACAGCCAGTTCCTTGATGAGACACAGACGCCGGTGGGCATATTAAAGGTATCCGCCGTACCGTCATTGTCAAAAGTCGTATAGATATTGACTACCTCTGTCATATTCTGGTTCAATACAACGATCCTCTGGTTACCGGTATCTGCCACATAGATATTGCCATCTTCTGATTTACAAAGATCCTGAGGATTAACAAAGGTACCTATGGATTCTCCTTCATAAATCAGATCGCCGCCCCTGATCATGCCTGCGGGTTCATAAGCTGCAGGGGTATGTACAACGTCATCCCAGTAATCATATGCATATGGATTGTACGGAAGATCTTCTGCCGAAACGCTCCCCGTAAATGAGAGACTGATCACCAAAGCCGCTAGTGTCCCGGCAAGTACAGATTTCCATGCTTTTATCTTCATAGCCATACTCCTTTCCAAACTTACTCTGTATCGGCAATCGCAAACTTTTCATTTGCAGAAGAACGCCGTCCTTGCGTTCTTCGATATGAGATTTAGAACTTCTCTGCGAAGCAGCCTCTGCTGCAAGCAGCTAGAAGTTCTTCTCATATTTAATCTTTCATACCAGAAGTCGTCATCGTCTCCAATACATTTCTCTGGCAGATCAGGAAAAAGATGATCGGTACTGCAGCGATCAGAAAAGTTACCGCTGCCGCCGCCCCGGCACGCGCAGCGCCACCCGCAGTGATCTGCTGTAAAGAAAACTGCAACGGTTTTAACTGCTCATCCCGCAAAAACAGCGCGCCTGTATTGGCCCACATCTGTTGAAACTGGAAGATGGCAAGGGTCAGCCATGCCGGTTTTACATTGGGCATCACGATCTTCCAGAAGATGGTAAGCTCATTCGCCCCATCCAGCCTTGCCGACTCCATTAGGGAATCCGGCAGCTGTTCCATAAACTGTTTCATCAGGTAAAGACCCATACCAAAGCTCCATGCCGGCAGGATCAACGCCAGATACGTATTATTGATACCCAGCCAGGAAATGATCATATACTGGGGGATCTGCGTAACCGTCCAGGAAAACATCATGGAAAGCACTACCATGGAAAAGAGAATATCCTTTCCGGGGAATTTATGCTTTGCCAGTGGATAAGCTGCCAAAGACGCGCATATAACATGC
>CAMWHY010000118.1 GCA_947174185.1 uncultured Lachnospiraceae bacterium
ATACGAAAGGGAGGATTGATATTAATGATCTGAAAAAACAGCTGGATGATATAAAGACGAAACCATTTATCGTGATTGACCATGCAAATTCAGAAATAGGTACGATTCAAGATATCAAACAGATCATCGAACTTGTACATTTTTATAACGGAATCGTATATCTTGACTGCACCGGCAGCATATCTACCATTCCTGTGGATGTAAAAATATTGGACGCTGATATGGCAGGATTCTCTGCCCATAAGCTGGGCGGGTTAAAAGGCTGCGGCGTTTTATATAAGAAGAAAAATATAGATTTTGAACCTTTAATTTACGGCTCTCAGGAACAATCCCTTGTAGGAGGGACAGAAAACACTTTGGGAATCGCTTCCCTAGGCAAAGCTATTAAAGATTATGACTACTCTTCTATTTCATCTTCCGGTAGGGACTATGTGTATCATTACATCGTAAATCATATTCCAGACTGTTATTTGGTTGGCGCTCCAATAGAATCAGGGAAACGTTTACCACACAATCTATATATGTGCTTCAAAGGTGTAGAAAGTGAATCGCTAACGATTCTGTTGGATATGTATGGAATCCAGGTATCCACCGGTTCCGCCTGCAACAGCCAATCTATTTCTGCTTCTACAACCTTATCCGCCATTGGTTTGGACGAAAATGATATTTATAGCTGCATAAGAATGACATTTAGCGGAAAAGAATCCAAAGAAAAATTAAACTATGTATGTACGACACTAAAACAGTGCGTTGAAACACTTATCGTACATTAGCTGCTCACAAAGGAGGCTCACAGCATGAGTACAATGATGAAATATACAAACAGCTCATTAATTACATATACAAAAATCAGCCCGAATAAGACTTCGCAAAGGAATCATATCATTGATACCATCACAATTCATTGCATGGCCGGCAACTTGTCTATAGAATCCTGTGGTAATATTTTTGCAAATAAGTCGAGAAAAGCGTCTTCTAATTATGGCATAGGAAGCGATGGCCGGATTGCTTTATATGTGGAAGAAAAGGATCGAAGCTGGGCATCATCAAATGCGTCTAATGACCATCGGGCGGTCACGATTGAGGTTGCTAATGATGGCGGCGCGCCAGATTGGCATGTATCAGACAATGCTATGGTATCGCTTATTAATCTGGTTACTGATATTTGCAAACGAAACAATATTCAAAAACTTGTATGGAGTACAAACAAAAATAACAGAATAAAACATCTCAATGGCTCTAATATGACTGTTCATAGAGACTTTGCCGCAAAAGCGTGTCCTGGAAATTATTTATATCAAAAGCATTCCTATATTGCGGAACAAGTCAACAAAAAACTAAATCTACCATCGGAAATACATACGCCATCAGGTTTCAACAATTTTATATTTGAAGGACTGGATTACTCTCCCGTTTTTGATCCAACCTTTTATGCCAACAAATATCCGGATTTAAAAATTGCTTTTGGAACAAATGCAACTGCTTTATTCCATCATTTTTGTACGAATGGAATGAAGGAAGGTCGTATGGGAAGCGTTAATTTTAATGTAATTACCTATAAAAGTAACTACATCGACTTACGAAATGCGTTTCATGATAATCTTCCATTATATTATAAACATTATCTTACAAATGGATATAAAGAAAACAGGAAGTGTGTGTGATATTCACACATCCGATTTAGATACCAAAATAAAGGAATCAGAAATAATAAATATGGAAAGTGAGGAGGATCAAACTATGAATACTACTATGTTTTTAATTTTACTATCTTCTTTTTCGGTAATTACCGGACTTGTTACAGAAACGATTAAGAAGGTTGCCACAGATAAAGCCAACTTATCTTACAATATTGTTGCAATAGTAACCGCTCTCATTGTAGGCGGATGTGGAACCGCAATATATTATCAGCTCAATGGCATTTTGTTCACGGCAAACAATATTATTTATATCATTTTAATGGGACTAGCCAGCGGAATCACCTCCATGAATGGTTTTGATAAAGTTTCTCAAGCCTTATCCCAAATCTCAAATAAAAATAAGTAAGGTGAATTCATGGAATGGATACAATAAAAGAATTATTTAACATAAACTTTTCATACATCTTTATATCCGTTTTTGTAATTCTTATTGGAATTAAGACAACCGTTTCTCTTATGGAATGGTTTATCGAAAAACTTGGGCTTGAAACCAAGGGAATGAGAAAAAGAAAAGAGGAACACAACTTACTGATACAGACTTCCCAAAACCTTCAGTCACTACAGGAAAAACACACAAAATATGAAGAACATTCTGATCGTCGAGACGATGAAATATCATCAGATATCAAAAAATTAACTCATATGTTTTTGGATAAGGAAATTGATGATATGCGCTGGGAAATTAATAACTTTGCAACGCAGGTATCTGAAGGCAGGCCCTGTAACAAGGACAGTTTTAAACATTGCATTCATGTGTATAGCAAATATGAAAAGATTTTAGAAGAAAACGGGCTTGAAAACGGTGAAGTTGAAATATCAATGGAACTCATCAATGAAGCCTATAAGCAAAAATTAAAAGAAGGATTTTAACCCTAAAAATAATTATGAAGAAGAATTGGAGGACGACGAATCAATGATTACACTTTTTAGAATGATTAGATGCTGGCAGCTAAAGACAAAATGGAGGCTTGCTCTCTGGCAGTTTATCGATCAACAGGCAAGGGAACTGATTAAGAATCCGGAGGAACTCGAAAAGAACTTTATAGACTCCTTTGCAAGAATGATTCATGAATCTAACAAAGGTGAATCAGAAACGCAGGGCAGCTAAATAATGCGCCCAAAAATAATAGAAAGGACGGTTTGATATATGGCTGATAATAACATGAAAGTCCAAGCTACTGTTGAATTACCTAGTGCCAAAAAAGTAAACGAACAAATCCGTGCTTTAGAGAAAAGTATCAGTAAATTAAAAATAAGCGGAAAATTTGATGAAACCGCCTTAAAGAATCTAACGAAACAGTTAAGTACTTTAAAGGCTACCGTATCAACCGCCAGCTTCTCTCCTGTTGCACTAAAAAATTTAACTGACCAGGTAAACAAGGCTTTAAGCAACATCAATATTTCAGGTATTAATATCAAAGATCTCAGTGATATTTCCTTTGATTCATCTTTTGGTAAAGAACTTGAAAAAAATTTATCACATCTTTCTAAATTAAAAGAAGAATGGCTGGATCAAGGGATCTACGTTGATGAATTTAAAACGAAAGTAGAAACTCTTGAAAAATCCCTGCAAGAGATTTCTGTCGGAGATATTAAAGGATTAAATACTGTTAAAGAACAGATTTCGTCTTTGTCCTCTGAGGCAAAAAAATTACTACAAATCCAGGAAATTCAACTTCTATCGAATGGTGGAATTGAAAACGATTACGATACCCAACTGGCAAAATTGGAAAGCAGCTTCACTCGTTTGGGCATAACAGGCGGCGAATTAACAAGTAAAACTTCCGGCGTAACCACTGCATTATCAGAATTACGCGAAAGACTTGCACAGCCTTTGAATGAAAGCAATTACAATGAAATTATTTCACTAAATAAAAAATTACAGGATGAATTTATCAAATCGCGCAATGAGTCTGCAAGAATGAATGCTACCATAGAAATGGCTACAGATTCTAACAGATTAAATAATGCTGCCCAAATGCAAAAATGGGCCGATAACAATTCAAATGCCATGAAAAAATATGGCGATAGAATCAACGAAATTATCTTTGAAATGAGCGATTTGAATAAAGTGATGTCGCAGGCAGATGCAACAAAACTGCAAAATGAATTCAAAGCCTTGCAAAACGAAGCCAAGCTGACCAGCAATATCGGTATCACTGCAATTAACAAACTAAAGAAGGCTTATGAAAAATTTAGCGGTCGGAATTTAATTAATGACTTGCGTAATGCTATATGGCAGCAGCTTAAAAAGATGCCAAACGAAGTATATAAGATTGATACCGCAATGGCAAATCTCTATAAAGTAACTGATGAAACCAGCAGTAAATATCGTCAGTTTTTAGATTCTGCCGGCGATTCCGCTCAAAAACTTGGCAGGTCTATTACCAGCTTAGTAGAACAAACCGCAAATTGGTCAAAACTTGGGTTTGACTTAGATACATCCGCTAAACTGGCTGAGATATCTTCTGTGTATGCTAATGTCGGCGAAATAGATGATGATACTGCCATCAGTAATCTTGTAACAGCAATGAAAGCCTTCAATATTGAAGCATCTAATTCTATGATCATTGTAGATTCCCTAAACAGATTAGGGAACGAATTTGCAACAGACGTAAAATCTTTGGGGGAAGGGCTTAAAACCGCTGCATCCTCTATGGCAGCCGCAGGCAATGACATCCATCAAACGCTTGCCATCTTAACTGGCGCAGGAGAAATCACTCAAAATGTAAGTGAGCTATCCAGCGGTCTGCAAGTAATCAGCATGCGCCTTAGGGGTATGAAGGATGAGCTTCAAAGCATCGGAGAAGAATATGAAGATATAGAATCTATCAGCAAAATACAGGAACAGATTTTTAATCTAACAAATGGTTCTGTCAATATTTTAAAGACTGATGGTTCCTTTAAATCTACTTATGACCAATTAAAAGAAATCTCTGAAATTTATTTTGACTTAAGCGATGCCGACAGGGCTGATCTAACCGAAATACTGTTTGGTAAGAATAGAGCCAGTCAGGGTATCGCAATATTACAGGCATTTCAGTCCGGAGAAATTCAAAAAGCATATGAAGCATCTGTAAAATCTGCCGGATCTGCTATGGAAGAACAGGAAAAATGGCTGGAGTCTTTAGAAGCAAAAACACAGCAATTTAATGCAGCTTTTCAATCTCTGTCTTCTACTGTTTTAGATAGTAATTTGCTGAAATGGTTTGTAGATTTAGGTACAAGCGGTGTAAAAGCGCTTGATCAAATAATAGACAAATTGGGTTTATTATCAACTATTGGACTCAGCGCAGGATTATTCGCTGGGTTTAAAAACGTCGGCAGTCCTAAAATGTTTGGACTCAAAATTGTTTTGAATATACCGACAGTATGTTAGTTCTACTGGATACAGTAGTTTAGGGCATACAATCTATGAGATACATAGATCTAAATGAACAGGCAATATGCTGGGAAAACGGTAAACCTCACACTACTCTCCTACTCTGGCGACAGAATAGGCTATAGTGACAATGTGTGAACTCCGTGGGTCAGCAGGGATAGGACTCTCGCAGTCAAGCCCTCACTGTAGCGACAACCCTGAGTAAAAGTTAGATGCAACGCTGCTTTTATAATATGCGCTCGATACTAGCCGCTGTTTGACGGTAAAATCGAACAAGGATTTCTCCTAGCCGTAGTGGAAGAAACGGAGAAAAATTAAAAACATAGTATTTAGTAGATACATTTCTTCGTAATACTCAAGCCGGGACGATGATACCCAGTTTACTAGCTCATAGTAATAAAGAAATTCATTATAAATGTAATAACAGCAAGCACCGCAAGCATAACCAAAATATTTTTTATCGTATGAATGTCTTGATACATTCTATCTTCTTTTGAAATATATGTATTATTCCTTTGTTTTTGATTATTTAAATAGTATTTGTATTTTCTTCGTTATATGGAATCAACTCTCCTTTGCATTGAGGACATTTTATTAATGTGTCATCATCACAAATTTGTTTACATTTTAAGCAAATTTTCATTTTTCTTCTCCAATAATATAAAATTGTTCTTTCTGCAAGTACGATGAACACAAACAAAGGACTCGGCACTGATATTGTAACGATTGCACAAACCCATCCTATAATTACTGCTATTACAGCGGCGTTAGTATTATGTGTTACGCTGCTTTAGCAAATAAGATAAGACAGGAAAAGCCGCAAAGAAAATTATTTCATTTTGTTTTTAATATTTTCTAACAATTGAATAATTTCTGAAAATCCGATAAAAACAAGTCCACTAATAATACTTATAGCTTCCGGTGTTATAAATAACAATAAGGAAATTTCATATTTTCTTCCATCGCCACCAGCTACAATAAAACTTAATATTGTTCCTAATACTATAATTATGATTCCACAAATTTTTATTACTTTTGCAACTGTGTTGTCAGTTAATGTATTTGATAATGATGGTTCAAACTTTGTTCCACAAGAAATACATTTATATATTATTTTTTCATCTTCTGATAATATTTAACCACACTTTGGACATTTATGCATATGACACCTCCAATATTATAGAATACATTATACCAAATATATCCATATAAAACAATACACACTCTCCAAAGCTGAGTATACTAATTACTGGATTACAATAACTTTCCTAGATGCCCCTTGGACTAGCGTACACCAAAGCAGATACTAATGGATTTTCTCAGTAAAGATATAACAATTGTTTGAAAAACCTGCAACTCCACAATTACTTATATATGACTCTACATCATGTAATTAAATTGATATCTACAAACATTAAATTTTAGTAGGCTATACAAAACGTATAGCAAAGTACATTGTTGTATTGAATATCAAAAAGACCTATCTGCAATAGATAAGTCTTAATTGTGTGAATAAATGTAATACATGAAAATTTAAAATTTACTACCACAATTTTCACTCTTATATGTTTTACCTGCATCATCAACAGCCCCTATAATACCAAATACTGCTGTTTTTACTGTCCTAGTGCTAATGGATATTTTATTTATATTAGTGGATCCACAGATAGGACACTTAGGAATATAGTTTTGTTTATCCTTTTCTTTTTGTATTATTTCAAGATTTTTTGCTTGCTGTTCACCAATTTGATATTTATGATATTGAGAAGTGCTATAAAAACTTTTTCTATCATTTTGAACTTGTCTTTCATATTCTTCCATTGAGAATAGTGGATTATTTGCAACTTCATTCATTATAAAATTATTTTTTCGAGAAAGTAATTCTTCTATTCTTCTACTTTCTCCCTCTTTAGTATCTAACATATGAAGTTCAGAAAGCAACGTAAACCAACTACCATAAAAAATATTATATTTTTGTTTCATTTCTTCTGAAAATGTTTTCATTTTTGTACCACAATAACTACATTTTTTGCCAAACAAAACTCCACCAACATGACCACATTTTTCACAATACATTGCTTTACCCATAAAAATCACCTCATTGTTTTTCTATATTATAGCACATAAAAAAAATTACACTACTCCACATAGTATAAAAATATAGAGTATTCTCCACAAATACTCAAAACCACGTTTCTGCACCCCTACATCACAACTCTCCACGACAAAATCATTGTATAATATTAAAACGATTTTATAATTCTGTTAATTTGTTTTTGGATATAAAAAAGACCTGCCATAAAGACAAGTCTCTTATTTTTGAAAGGAAGTGATGATATTACACAAAGATCATTTTCACGATAATCATTCAACTTTATAATATTGTGGCGAAAATATACCGTTTCCAACTATATAGAAAAGAATTTCGTTTGTATCTTTATCAAAAATTATATTTTCTTTCTTATAATAATTATAAGAACAAATATTAATTCTATTATTATTGTAAATATCAAATAGAATCACACAGCCGTCGGATAAAAATTCATAGTTTTCAATAGTTAAATCAAATGTTTCTGTATTAGGAATTTCATTTTCAGTTTCATAATAATTACCTAATATGTTATAAAATTTATCAAGATACCAACCATCAATTTGGATCTCTGCAATATAATCATTCAGTTGATTAATTGTGTAACTTTTATATTCATAATGATCTAAATATTCTTCATGTGTACATATTGATTCATCAAACCTTAAATGCAAATCTCCATCTTGCACTTGGCAAACCCATTCTCCTATAATGTCAGTTTCATACAATGTATTTTCATTTGAAATTTCATCAGAAGAACATCCCGTTACAACTATAAACATTATAATTAATATTATTGATTTTATTATTTTTGTCTTCATAATATAATATCTCCAATTATAACGTTCTCTCTCCACAAGAGAACATTATGCTCTAAACAAGTATAGCACAAAATAGTATGATATTCAAAACATTTAGCCAAAGTTTAGAAGATGTTTATATTGCCGGAAGAAAAATTAATGAATTCAATAATCTGAAATTAGATGCTACAAATATAACTACATATGCTAGTGCATTGAAAGGATTAAATACCAAACAAGCAGAATTAGTATTATCAACACAAGGTCTTACTGTTGCACAGAAACAGGTAATTTTATCACAAGCAGAATTATTAGGTGCTACTGGTAAATTGACTACTGCTGAACTTGAAGCGATACTTGTAACAAAGAAGAGAAATAGAGATCAAGCTGAAGCATTGCTAATTAATACAGGTCTTATTACTTCTGAAACGGCAGAGGCTACATCTACTAATGTTGTAACAGCTGCAAAATTAAAGGAACTTGTTCAAACAAAAGTATTAACACAAGCAGAAGCCGATTTGATTGCTGCTAAAGCAGGTATTACTTTGGCAAATCAAACAGAATCCACTTCTTTATTAGCAGGTATAGGTACAAACATTAAAGGTGTTGGAACTACATTAAAAGGACTTGGTACTGGTATTTTAACTATTGCACAAGCCCATCCCGTTATTGCTGGTATTACAGTAGCGTTGGCTTTATGTGGTGGTGCTGCATTAGCAAATAAGGTAAAACAAGAAAAAGCCGCCAAAGCAATTAAAGAAGCATATGAAGAAGCCAAAAGCACGATTGATGAAATCAATAACACATATTCTACAAAATCTTCACAAGTAAAAGAAATATCTAAGGAATATGCTGAATTGGCACAG
>CAMWHY010000119.1 GCA_947174185.1 uncultured Lachnospiraceae bacterium
TAGGGCGAAGCCCGCGAGCGAGATGGAGCAAAGCGGAATCGAGCTAAGCACTGCGTGTGATCGAGAGTGAGCATAGGGCGAAGCCCGCGAGCGAGATGGAGCAAAGCGGAATCGAGCTAAGCACTGCGGATAAGGTATAATATTTTAATAATAATTGGCAATAATTTTATCATTAAAATGATTATGATTAGCAAGGAAAATTATATTAAGAAGGAAATTAAAATAATTTTAAACTTTGTATAAAAGCCTTGCAGAAAAGAGGGAGAATATGGATAAGAAATCAAAAACTGCCGTCATCATAGTTGTAGCGGTTCTGGTTGTCGTAGTACTAGGGATCGGCGGATTTTTTATTTTCAACAGTATGCGGGATAAGGGTGGGCAGGATCATACCGAGTTAGCCGGTGATACAGAAGGATCCGGGGAAACGCCGGGGGACTCTGTTTCCGTAGAGCAGCCGGAAACAACTGGGTCTTATGACCTGACGCTTTCCAACATGGCGCGCCCTTCCTTTTATAATGCAGAAGCAAATTTGAATTATAATGCGGACTTAGTTCCTTCTGTTCCTAGATATACTGTGGAAGCTGATTTAAGCAATATTATAAATGCGCACAGATATTCTTTTTCAGATCAAGGAATCAACATGCTTGTCAGCAATGGTTTTTTTGTATCGAAGGAAGGTTATGCCAATGAATTTTTCCAAGTTTACGAGGAAAACCGATATATGCAGTTTCCGAATTTTGTCACAGTGGATTCGTTGATGCATACGTACCACCTCTATTTTAGCTATTTATTAAAAAATACAGAAAAGCAATATTTATCTGCCGCTCTGGCTGATGTAAGCGGGGCGATGCTGTCAGAGTCTTTGGCACAGTATGAGGTCTTGAAGGGCAGCGAATGGGAAGAAGCTGCAAAGCAGAACGTTATCTTTTTTGCTGTCGGCGCACGCCTGCAGAATGACGGAATAGAGATTCCTGGTTTTGCAGCGGAGATTGTAGAGAAAGAATTGCAGTTGATCAGTAATGCTGATGGGATTGCAAATTCTCCTCTGATGAACAGGGACGAGGACTATTCCCAATATAAACCCAGAGGATATTATGATGGTGATGAACAGCTGGAACGGTATTTCCGTGCAATGATGTGGTATGGTCGTACCGGGTTTCGGCAGAAGGATGAATTGGCGGATAGAAGCGCGCTTTTAATGACGCTGGCGTTAAATAAAGGGGCGATACAGCAGTGGGAATCCATTTACTCGGTAACCTCCTTCTTTGCCGGAGCGAGCGATGATCTCGGATATTATGAATATCTGCCGGTCATTGCGGAGGCATACGGTGAAAAATTTTCTCTGGAGGATCTGATCGGAAATGACGATGCATGGCAGAAGTTCCATGATCTGACAGCCGGGTTGAAACCGCCTGTGATCAATTCACTTTCTGATGGCAATGACGATATAGAAGAGTTAAATTATCGTTTTATGGGACAGCGGTTCACTATCGATGCGGCGATCATGCAAAAACTGGTCTATGACACAGTAGGAGATAATGAACGCGGAGAAGCGAGGATGCTTCCGGATGTGCTGGATGTACCGGCTGCACTGGGCAGCGATACTGCTTTAAATATTTTGGTGGCGCAGGGCGATACGGGATATGAAGGTTATTCGGAGAATATGGATGAACTGCGTCGACAGTATAACAATGCGTCCCCTGAGTTATGGTCGGCGAGTCTGTACGCATGCTGGCTGGATACGCTGCGTCCGTTGCTGAATGAGAAGGGAGAAGGCTACCCGTTCTTTATGCAGACGGAAGTCTGGTGGCAGAAGGATCTGGAGACATTTGCAGGAAGTTATACGGAACTGAAGCATGACACCGTTTTATATTCTAAACAGGTGATAGCGGAAATGGGCGGTGGCGAAGAGGAGGTTGACGACCGCGGCTATGTACAGCCCGAGCCTTTGGTATATGCAAAATTCAGTCTTTTGGCAAAACAAACGGCGGAGGGACTAGCGTCTTACGGTATGATCAGTGATACGGATCTGGAAAATCTGCAAAGACTGGAGGATCTTGCAAACCAGCTTATTACGATCTCAGAAAAAGAGCTGTTAAATGAAACATTGACCGATGAGGAGTATGAGCTGATCCGAGGTTATGGAGGTTCATTGGAACATTTCTGGATGGAAACTGTGCGGGATCAGGCGGACTCCGAATATATTGCAGCAGCAGAATTTCCATGTCCACTGGTGGTTGATATTGCCACGAATCTTGATGGGGGTTCTGTCTTAGAGATGGCTAACGGACGGGCGTCGGAAGTCTATGTGGCGGTTCCGGTAGACGGAACGATCCGGATCTGCAGCGGCGCTGTATATACCTTTTATCAGTTTGAATGGCCGTTGAACGACCGACTGACAGATTCCCAGTGGCGGCTGATGATGGGCTGGGAGATGAATGATAATTATGAATATGAACAGACTGCGGAGATCGAGCAGCCGGATTGGACGCAGGCGTATAGAGCTGGATATTGAAACGATGACAGGACAAAATAGATTGAGCAGAATCAAAAGCGTTGGTTTGAAATGCATTATTATTATGGCAGTGGCGGTATTTACCGCCGCTGTTTTCCTATTGCTTTGGAAGAATGGGGTTTTTCTGCCCAGATGGATCGAGTGGAAAGAGACTGTTTTGGAATGCAGTGATTTTGATATCATGATCTCGCTGGAGAACCATCATCTTGAATTTTTTCATAAGGGAGAAGTCGTATGGAGTACGCCGCAAGAGTATCAAGTTCAGGATTTTCAATGGGGTGATATTGACTCTGACGGGGAACAGGAACTGCTGTTGCTCTGCTGGAGGATAGGTATGTATGGAGAACACCGGCCATTCTGGATAGAGAAAAATGATGACCGCTGGTCACAGCATATCTTTATCTATGATTGGGACGGTGAGGAGATATCTCCTGTTTGGATGGCGTCTGATCTTGGCATGGAGGTGCAGGATTGGAATTATGATGAGCATGGATATCTGATCCTTTTGGACAGGCAGGATCAGTTAAGCAGCTGGGCATGGCTTTCCTGGGGATTGGAACGGGTAGATACGGAAGTGGATTTTGCTGCGGTGGGAGATGTGCTGATCCATGCGCCTATCTATTACCGCGGATTAGAGCAGGGGAGTTTTGACTTTATCTATGAAAATGTTTCTGATGTGATACAGGAAGCGGATGTTGCAGTGATGAATCAGGAGACGATCTATACGGCGGAGCCCTCCTGCTATAGTGATTTTCCAAGATTCGGCACACCTTTGTCTGCGGGCGAGGCTGTGGTAAATGCAGGATTTGACGTAGTAACGGCTGCAACGAATCACGCGCTGGATCAGGGGATGGAAGGGATTGATACAACGTTTGATTTTTATGAGAAATATGATATACTTCCTTTAGGAATACAGCCGTCGGAAAATGCGTCCGGTCTCGTTCCGTTTCAGATCATTCGTAAACGCAGGATCAGCTTTGCACTTTTGAATTACACTTATGGTCTGAATGGTCAACCACTGCCGGATGGCTGTCCTTATGCGGTACATAAGCTTACGGATGAGGCGCAGATCAGATCGGATATCAGGGCAGCGCAGGAAGCGGCGGATATCGTGATGGTGTTTGCCCACTGGGGAACGGAATATCAAATGGAGCCGGATGAGGAACAGAATCGTTGGACCCAGGTTTTCTTAGATGAAGGGGTAGACGTAGTGATCGGTACGCATCCGCATGTACTCCAGCCTTATGAGTGGATCACCGCTGAAGACGGACATCGGATGCTTGTCTATTATTCTTTGGGCAATTTCGTGTCTGCACAGGATATGCCGGAACGGATCTTAGGGGGAATGGCGCAGTTTAGGGCGGCGATTACGTTAAACGGCTGTGAGATCGTGGAGGCTGATCTGCTTCCGATAGTTACCCATCAGGCGGATGGGCTGTATACGGCGTATCTTCTGGAAGATTATACGGAAGAACTGGCAGGACAGCACAGGCTTGATATTACGCTGGATGAGCTAAGGGCGATTGCGGAGCAGGGAATGAGTTACAGTAGGGAGGAAAAAAATGAGGGTACTTTTGATCAGACCACATATCAATAAAAAAATAACTAGTGTTAAAAAATTTATGTTTGGCGAACCTATGGGAATTGAATGTGTAACGACCATTTTGGAAGAATTAGGACATAAAGTATTGTTAGTAGATTTTATGGCTGAATCCGTAAGACACTTAAACAAGTACATGAAAGAATTTAATCCCGAAGTGGTTGGACTAACTTCTCAATGCAGTGATATTACAAATGTTTTATATCTGGCTGAAAAAGTAAAAAAAATAAATCATAATATTACCGTTATTGTAGGTGGAATTCAGGCGACCATTACTCCTGAGGCATATTTTAATAAAAATGTAGATTATATTTTTAAAACAACAACCAGAGAAAATTATAAAGCCCTTATGGAGCAGATTGAAAAGGGCACAAGTGAAGAAATCATGGGGATATATAGTAAGAAGTTGCAATATCAGTCAACCATTCCTTCCTGTGAGAACGAATATGTAAAGCCCAATAGGGAAAGCAGCGCTAAATATCGTAAATATTATAAGTATGGCGGTTACCAGCCTTATGCGACCATTCAGACTTCTTATGGATGTAGAAATCATTGTACGTTTTGTATTAGAAGAAAATTAGAAGGCAAACTGACAATGAGGTCAATGAAAGATGTAGTTGATGAAATACAAGGAATCAAAGAAGATACAGTAATGATCTGTGACAGCGACTTCTTAATAGATGAAAAAAGACTAATCGAGCTGTGCGATTTATTAGAAAAAAGAGAAGTTCATAAAACATATATATGCTATGGAAGCGTAAACAGTATTTTAGAAAAAGAATATTTATTTGAAAGATTATCCGCTAACGGTATCAAAGCAGTCATTGTGGGCTTAGAAAGTTTCAGCGACGTATGGCTAAAGAAATTTAATAAAAGCGCTACATTAGACGACAATTATAAAGCAGTCCAAATATTAAAGAGAAATGGAATTGCAGTTTGGGGAACCTTTATATTGCATCCTGATTTTTCAAAGAAAGATTTTAAAGATTTTAGAAATTATCTTAAGTTTTTAAAACCGGAAATGATCTCTTTTACTCCATTAGTACCGCACTTCTTAACTCCTCTTTATGATGAATTTAAGGAGCGGCTGATCTATCCGAGAGATGATTACGAAAAGTGGAGTTTTGGTGATGTAATCATATATCCGTCTCACATGACTTTGAGAAAATATTATTTTGAAGTTTTAAAATTGGGAGTACCCGCAAACTTTAACATGTGTACGATAAAATATTGTTTAAGGACATTTTCATTCAAGCAGAATTTTAAATTGATGTTTGGATTTGACACGATATTAAAAGTATACATAAAAAATATTTTTAAAAGAAACAGTAGTGTAAAAATGGGAGATGTTTCATGATTCCTGTATATTTCTGCAATGCGGCTGAGAAATCAGGGAGGTTAAACCAGCGCCTAAAAAGATTAATAGGGTATGTCGGACGGCTCCGGCATACCCTAAATTTTTGAAGCATTGATTAAAAGTCGTTTTGTAATTAACCGAAATATCTCTTCAGCAGACCTGCAAAAGCTTTTCCATGTCTTGCTTCATCACGCGCCATCTCATGTACGGTATCATGGATTGCATCCAGATTCTTCTCCTTAGCGCGTTTTGCAAGGTCAACTTTACCTGCAGTTGCGCCATTCTCAGCAGCTACGCGAAGCTCAAGATTCTTCTTTGTGGAATCGGTAACGACTTCACCCAGCAGCTCTGCAAATTTGGCAGCATGCTCAGCTTCTTCCCATGCAGCTTTCTCATAGTAAAGACCAACTTCAGGATAACCTTCTCTGAAAGCAACTCTGGCCATAGCAAGGTACATACCGACTTCGGTACATTCTCCCTGGAAGTTAGCGCGAAGATCGCTGATGATGTCTTCGCTAACACCCTGAGCAACGCCGATGACATGCTCAGCAGCCCATGTCATTTCGCTGTCCTGTGCTTTGAACTTATCAGCAGATGCGTGACAAACCGGGCATTCAGCCGGTGCTTCAGGTCCTTCGTGAACATAACCACATACGCTACATACATACTTCATAATTTCATTCTCCTTTAAATTATATTTTTATATTATTTCCGGAATTTGTAAATTTATTTTCCGAAAATAGGTTTCATTTTATATCTTCAGTTTTGCTTTGTTTTTTGTGTTTCAATTTTCATTTTTTATTTTCATACAGGAAGGACATGTGCCGTAAAAAAATACTTCGTGACCGGTGATCATACCCGGCGTCAATTCACTGGCAGCAGTTTCTAGTTCTTTCGTATGATTCATAAAAATATCCGTAATGCATCCGCAGCCATTACACATAAAATGATAATGGGGTGAAAGATCTGCATCAAAATGGTCTTTGCTGTCTCGGGTTCTTAACCTTCTGACTACACCGTTATCTGCCAAAAGCGTCAGATTGCGGTATACCGTTCCAAGGCTGATCTTAGGGTATACTTTTTTGACGTTATCATAGATGACTTCTGCAGTCGGATGATCTTTTCGGTGCGACAGGAAATCCATAATGGCGTCTCTCTGGCGACTGTGATTTAATGCCATATTAATAACCCTGCCTTTCTATAATTCGTGTGTGAAGAATTTTTTTTCACACTGGATTCTTTCTAAATCAGTAATTATTACTATTTTATTGTATCAAAATTTACGGTCTTGTCAATCCTTAAAATATCTCTTTTAATTCCCTGTATTCCAGCTGCATATCCACAAAGGTATCCTGATCGCCGCCCACTGAGTCAGGATGATATGCCTTGCAAAGTTCTTTATAACGTTTATCAAGTTGTTCACGGCTGTTGCAGCCTGCAAAAAAGACAGAAGTGTTGGCGGGATTTTCCGCCAGTTCCAGAATTCTGTCAATCCCTTCAAACAGGTCGTTTCTCTGCCGATCCAGATAGCGGACTTTGTAAAGCATTTTTTTAAATTCGCGATGAGGGATTTCATTGTGGTAATCCATTTCGATCACATCGATCAGATCCGAAAGATCTTTTAGATACTCATTCCATTGGTTCTTCAATAGCACGTCATTTTTTATGGAAAGCACAGAAATGATTTCATTATATAGATCGTCGATCGTTCCGGTATGATCGTTCAGAATCTCCTCCATTTCCAATGCTTCCTCATCAGATTCTTCCTCTTCATGGAATAGGGAGACCCTGTAATCCTGAAGGGAGTTAATATATTCCTCGTATTCCATACTGTCCATCCGCAGCTCTATAGCCCAGTTGCGCCATTCCCTGCCAAGGGAAATCAGAATCACCGCTGTCGGGATGATGATGGCAAGAAGAAGGACGCATTCATATAAAATGGCAGCGTGGTTGCCAGATTGTAAAAAGGCGATCAGCGGCATGCCGTAGGACAGCATCGTTTCTTCAGAGCGTTTTATAAAGACTACTGCAGCAATGGCAAAACTAGCAGCGATACACAGGGCATGGGAGAGCCATAAAAGATGGACGATCAACCAGTCGGTTCCATGGAGCAGCAGATAACAGAAACAGGCGATGGCATTCAATGCGGAAAGCCCGTTTAAGCTTAAAATCATATATTCATTCTCACAGCCTTCGTTCAGGGAAAGAAAGAAGCGGTATGTCAGGTCGTGAATCGCATTAAAAAATAAAGTAAAAAAATGCCACAGAATATCCAAAATAGAAGAAAAAACGGATAAAACCCATAGGGCAATTGTAACTACAACAGCACAGATACCCACATAAATTGCGAATTCCGCAGAGGCGTTTAATCCGGTATTATTCCTGATGGAATCTGCTATGATTACAGTGATCACACTGGTACAGACCATACGAAGAATGACAGGAATCTTTTCCAGCGCCCGCGCGATCAGTTCGCTTATTGTGGCGGCAAGCAGAAACGGCAGCGCCAATATTGCCAGTAAATTGATTTTAATGATTCTAAGGATCATATGGAGGAACCGGGTCTTTCTATAAAAATAAGTTTCTATAAAATAGGCTTTATAAAGATATCTTTATTTTCCATCAATTGATTTCCAATCAAACTACATTTTACTATGTTTATGGAAAAAAAGACAGAAAATTGTAATATAATAAAAATTATTTCATTAATGACGAACCCACAGATGGAGTAAGGCTGATTTGTTGACATGGTATAAAATAAAATTTATAATGAATTTTATGATTTATAAATATAGCATTATAATAAAGGAGATACATATGAAGAAACAGAAAAATACAATCAGAAACATGGTGGCAAGAGTTATGTCTCTGGTTATGGCGGTAGTGATGATATTGGGCGGTGTGCCATCCCTGCCGACAAGGGCGGAGGGGGAGGCATACCCCTATATGATCTTTGCCGCATCGGATGAGGAAGGCGCGGTTACGTTTCTTGTTAATAATGCAGGTATGAACGGCAGCGTGGCAACCAATGGGACCATTGCCGTTACCGGGGGCAACTGCAACATCAACGGCACAAGGACAGAACGTGCCGGGGAAAGCGGTGAGCTGCTTCTGATGCCGGATCTTCGGGAACGGATCGTGAATACATATTTTTCAGCGGGGACGGAGGAGCATGCGGAAGATTATGCCCTGGAAGACACCAATATCAATGTAAATACGCCCATTGAAGGAGACGGGTCGGTATCCCTGACTGGAAATATCAACTTAAATGCCGGGATCA
>CAMWHY010000120.1 GCA_947174185.1 uncultured Lachnospiraceae bacterium
TCAATTTGAAATTTCGTTTCGATAAATCATAATCATTTTTCTTTGCAATCAGGGAAATAAATGGTATAATATGAAATAGTTGTATTTTCCTGTTTATTTATATGAAAGAATTAAGACAGAAGGGATCTGTTATATGAATAATCTTCACCACTATATAGAAAGCATCCGTCAGGGAGAAAGTTACTTTTCCTTTGAACGCAAATCAAACATCATTGCTTATATGCTTGCCGCAATACATTTTATCACCTGTATCATATTTGCATTGATCCCGCTCATTACTCTCTCGATCATCAACGGATGTTTTGGTGTATTTTATGTGACCATCGTCAGAAATTTGATTAAACAACATAAATATACCACAGCGCTTTATATCTCCCTGCTGGAAGTCCTTTTGATCAGTTTCTTCGAAACATTTTGTCTGGGTCTTACCTCTGGTTTTATTTTATACAATATCTCCATGATCAGTGCCATCTTTTACTTTACCTTCGTCATGGATAATTTTAAGAAAAAAGAGATTATACCGCTGGTCTTCTCCTTATTCTGTGTCGCCAGCTACTGTATATCCTATTTGTTGATGCAGGTAATGGAGCCCGTATATCTCTTAGAAGAATCCCATTGGCCGAATATCCTGCACATCTTTAATGCATTGGTAACTTTTGCTTTCCTGATTCTTTTTTCCTTCCTGTTTATTTGGGAGATCAAAGCCAATCAGGGCAAGCTCGCTTCACAAAACAAACAGCTTCATGAAATAGCGCACAAGGATCCTCTGACACGTCTGATGAACCGCAGGAATATGAATCAGATCCTGCAGCAGGAGATGGATCAGCTCAAAAGTACAGGCAAGCGCTTCAGCCTGATACTGGGCGATATTGACGATTTTAAAAAGGTCAATGATACTTACGGACATGATGTCGGGGATTATGTTTTGGTAACCGTTTCCGAGATTATCAGCAACAGCGTACGGGAGGGCGATGCGGTCTGCCGCTGGGGCGGTGAAGAGATCCTGATCCTTGTTCATGACCCTTTGGGGCCTGCTGCCAATGCTGCTGAACGTATCCGCAAAAATATTGCGGATTACCATTTTCATTATGAAGGCCATGATATCAATGTCACCATGACCTTTGGTGTCAGCGAATCCATCCCTGGCTATCGCTTAGATGCGTTGGTGCAACAGGCTGATGAACATCTGTATACCGGCAAAAAAAGCGGAAAAAATATTGTGGTATTCCAGACTTCTACAAATACGATTTCATAAAGATATCAAAAGAAAGGCAAGGTTAATTATATGATCAGCGCTAATGGTGTTACTTACAGAGTAGGAAAGAAAGCACTTTTTGAGGATGTCAATATAAAATTCACCGAGGGCAACTGCTATGGTCTGATCGGCGCCAATGGCGCAGGCAAATCCACTTTTTTGAAGATCCTATCCGGCGCTTTGGAAACGACCAACGGCGATATCTCCATTACACCGGGGCAGCGTCTCTCCGTATTGGAACAGGACCATTTTAAATATGACGAACATTCTGTTCTTGATACAGTCATCATGGGCAACAAGCGCCTCTATGATATCATGAAAGAAAAGGAAGCGATCTATGCCAAGGAAGATTTTTCCGATGAAGACGGCATCCGCGCCAGCGAACTGGAAGGGGAATTTGCAGAAATGGATGGCTGGGAAGCGGAATCCAATGCCGCCATGCTCTTAAACGGTCTTGGTATTGATACGGAGCTTCACTACAGCATTATGAAAGACCTAAACGGCAGCGAAAAGGTAAAAGTACTGTTAGCCAAGGCGCTGTTCGGCAATCCGGACATCCTGCTTTTGGACGAGCCTACCAACCATCTGGATCTGGATGCGATCGCATGGCTGGAGGAATTTCTGATCGGATTTGAAAATACGGTCATCGTCGTTTCCCATGACCGTTACTTTTTAAATAAAGTATGCACCCATACCGCGGATATTGATTATGGCAAGATCGAGCTTTATGCCGGCAATTATGATTTCTGGTATGAATCAAGACAGCTTCTCAACAAGCAGATGAAAGAAGCGAATAAGAAAAAGGAAGAAAAGATCAAGGAACTGCAGGAATTTATCTCCCGCTTCTCAGCCAACGCTTCTAAATCTAAACAGGCAACCTCCAGAAAGCGCGCCTTAGAGAAGATTGAGCTTGACGAGATCAAACCTTCCAGCAGGAAATACCCCTACATCGATTTCCGCCCTGAGCGCGAGATCGGCAATGAAATATTATACGTGGAGGACCTTACAAAATCCATCAACGGCGAAGTTGTATTGAACCATGTTTCTTTCACGCTGGGCAGGGAAGACAAGGTCGCTTTTGTGGGCGGCAACGAGCTTGCCAAGACAACGTTATTCAAGATATTGAACGGAGAACTGGAGCCGGATGAAGGGTCCTTTAAATGGGGCGTAACTACCTCCCGGGCTTATTTTCCGAAAGACAATACGGAAGAATTTGATAATGACCTTACCATTACCGACTGGCTGATGGGGTATTCTCCGGTAAAAGATGTGACTTATGTCCGCGGCTTCTTAGGACGTATGCTCTTTCCCGGGGAAGACGGCGTCAAAAAAGTGAAGATCCTTTCCGGTGGTGAAAAAGTACGCTGTCTTCTCTCCAAAATGATGATCAGCGGCGCAAACTGCCTGATCCTTGATGAGCCGACCAACCATCTGGATATGGAATCGATCACATCCCTGAACAACGGTATGATCAAATTCCCCGGCGTTGCTTTATTCGCCTGTCATGACCACCAGTTCGTGCAGACGACTGCCAACCGCATCATCGAGATCCTGCCGGACGGCACGATCATTGATAAGATCACCACATATGACGAATACCTTGAGAATGATGAAATGGCAAGAAAACGGACTGTCTATAAGGCTCAGATTGATGAGGATGAAAACTAATAAATTTTTAAGGATGGCGCAAACATGAATATCGTTGACCTGCATACACATTCTGATAAATCGGACGGATCTTATACCCCCCGTGAGCTGGTGGATTACGCAATTGAAAAAGGATTGACTGCATTTGCACTGACGGATCACGATACCACAGATGGTCTGGACGAAGCGATCGCATATGCTGCGGATAAGCCGGTGGAAGTCATCCCCGGCATCGAGCTTTCTACCGAATATCAGGGGCGTGATATCCACATCGTTGGGATCGATATTAACCATCACTCTCCTGACTTTCTATCTCATCTGAAATCCTTTCAAGATTCCCGCATCAATAGGAATATCAAAATGTGTAATAATCTCCGGGAAGCGGGCATCGACATTACCTTCGATAAACTACAGGCGGAATTCCCGGACTCCGTTATCACCAGATCCCATTATGCGAAATATCTGCTGGCCCACGGCTATATCAAAGACTTAAAAGAAGCATTTGACCGTTATGTGGGCGATCACTGTAAATATTATGTTCCTAGGGAAAAGATCACGCCTGCCCAGGCTGTATCCCTGATCTTAGAAGCAGGCGGCATCCCTATCCTTGCGCACCCTGTACTGTATCATATGACAAAGGGCCAGTTAGAGGCGCTGGTCGGTGAACTCAAGGCTGCCGGTCTCATAGGGATCGAAGCAGTTTACAGCACCTATGCGCCTGCTGACGAACGGGAGATCAAACGACTTGCCGCTAAATTTGGCTTATGCATCAGCGGCGGCTCTGACTTCCATGGGACGGCAAAACCAAATTTAGATCTCGCCACCGGCTATGGAAAATTATTTATTCCGGAAGAGATCCTGACCAACCTCAGGGCATTTCGGCATAGGACGCCAAAGATCTTTTTTACTGACCTTGACGGCACTTTACTGACCACAGAAAAGAAGATTTCCCCTAAGACACGGCAGGAACTTCACCGTTTTATGGCGGAGGGCAACTATCTTGCCATTTCCTCCGGCAGACCTCTGAAAAGTATATTGGAAATCATCCGTCTCAATGAACTGGATTATGACAATCAATATGCCATTGCCTTTAATGGTTCCCAGATCTATCACTGTTCCTCTAAAAAGAAGATCCTTGAACAGACCCTGACCATAGAACAGGCATGCAAGATCGCTAAGCTCTCCCTCTCCCTTGGCATTTTCTGCCAGACTTACGACGATGAGCATATCCTCATACCGTATGAAGGAACGGAGATCGGCAGATATACCGAAACCATCCATGTTCCTTACCAGATTCTGCCAAAATTTCCGGAGGGAATCACCCAAGCTCCCTGCAAAGTGCTTTGTATCAACTTTGATCATCCGGAAAAACTAACGGATCTTGCTGCGCTTTTACATCAGGAACTGCCCGGAGAAATCAATTGTGTCCTCTCAAGCCCCAACTATCTGGAAGTATTTCCCAGTACATCCGGCAAGGGCAGCGCCGTTACGGCTCTGTGTCAGATTCTGGATATTCCCATCGACCACTCCTATGCGGCAGGGGATGAAGAAAACGATCTTTCCATGCTGCAGGCAGCAGACTGTGGTATCGCTATGTGCAATGGGCGGGAAAGCTTAAAAGAGGCGGCGGATATCGTCACCAAAGAAGATAATAACCACGACGGGCTCGCTCCTGTCATCCATGACATGTAACACTTTGACAATTGTGATTACAACTTGCTGTTTCCCTATTTCAAAAGATCTTCTATTGTTTTCAACATTTTTTCTATGTTAATAGGCTTTGGCACATATCCGTTCATTCCGGACTCCATCGCCTCCTTCCGGTCCTCCTCAAAAGCGTTGGCTGTCATCGCCACAATGGGAATAGCCGACTTGCCAGCGTCATCCAGCGCCCGGATTGCTCTTGTAGCCTGATATCCGTTCATGATAGGCATCTGTACATCCATCAGAATCAAATCATAGGTACCCGCAGGATTCTCCTTCATCCGTTCCACGGCTACGGTTCCGTCATCCGCCGTATCAACAGTGAAACCGGCGCCTTTCAAAATCTCCTGTGCGATCTCCTGATTCAGCTCATTATCCTCCACCAGCAGAATTTTCTTACCACCAAAGCGCGGTGTCAAAGATACGCTTGTTTCCTCAGTGCTTTCCTTCTCTATATAAGGCGCTGCCAAAACGCCCCGCAATTCTGAAAGGAAGATTGGCTTAGAGCAGAACGCTGTGACACCCGCTTCTCTCGCCTCCTCCTCGATGTCCGACCAGTCATAGGCAGTCAGTATGATAATCGGCGTCATATCTCCAATCACTCTACGGATTCGGCGAACAAGCTCTATGCCGTTCATATCCGGCATCATCCAGTCAATGATGTACGCGCTATAGGGCTCATTCTGCTCTAGTGCGAACTCCGTACGGATAACCGCCTCCTTTCCCAAAGTCGTCCAGTCAGGACGCATACCAATGGTGGAGAGCATCTTGCCGACACTGACGCAGGTATTCACATCATCATCTACCACCAGCGCCCTTAGATCCGCCAGCTGATCCAGACGTTGGGATTTCATAGGACTGTCGAAAACCCGGAAACAGAAAGATACAACAAACTCCGATCCCTTTCCTTCCTCACTGTTCACCGTAATCGTACCGTCCATCATGTCCACGATATTTTTGGTGATGGCTAACCCTAAACCGGTTCCCTGAATGCCGCTTACAGTGGCGGTCTGTTCCCGCTCGAAGGGTTCAAATACGTGCTTTAAGAATTCGCTGCTCATGCCGATTCCGGTATCCTTGACGTGGAATTCAAATGAAGCGCGGCCGTCCTGCGCTTCGGAGGTCTGGATCACGCGAACGCTGACCATACCGCCGGGTCTTGTGTATTTCATGGCATTGCTCATAATATTCAAAAGCACCTGATTCAAGCGGAGCTTATCACAGATGATCGTCTCGTTTACCACATCCAGCGTATCAATGTACAATTCCAGCTGCTTTGCTTTCGCGTCAGCCTGAACGATGGTCTTGAGATCATGCATGACCTCCGGAAGGCTGACTTCCTTTTCTTCAATCTTGACTTTACCGCTCTCGATGCGGCTCATATCCAGTACATCATTGATCAGACTCAGCAAATGGTTGCCGGAAGTCATGATCTTTCCAAGATAGTCCTGTACCTGTGCCTTGTTGTCAATATGAGTCACCGCCAAAGAAGTAAATCCAATAATAGCGTTCATGGGGGTGCGGATATCATGGGACATATTGTTAAGGAAGGTGGTCTTGGCATTGTTAGCATACTGGGCCTGTGCCAGCGCCTCCGCCAGGACTTCCTTCTGCTCCTGCTCCCTACGGATCATCTCGTCAATATTCCGAAATCCCGCAAGGATAAATTCATCCTGCCCAAGACTGCTTTCTCCGACTTTTACATATGTATATTGAAAATGATGGGTTTCGCCGTCTACAAGTATTCGGTAGCTTCCCATATATTCTCCGTCCGCTTCCAGCTTCTCCCTGACCTTATCCAAAGAAAGAACCTGCGTAAGATACTCCTGATCTTCCGGATGGACACGATCCTGGATATATCGCTCCAAAATCGGAGCGTATGGCTGTTCTTCTTTGGAATCTTCTTTCAATCCCACCGTCACATAACCTTCCAGTTTTACAATTCTGGCTGTTCCTTGCTCCGCATTAACAGCAAAAACATTCGTATAGTCACGGCTCAGCGCTTCCACTATGGCAAGCTGTTCTCCCATCTCCCTGTTCGATTGTTCCGTAGTATTCAAAAGCCTCTTATTCCACTGTCCCCTCATATAGAGTGTCAAAATAATACATATGATCAGTACGGCCCCCACAGCCGCTGCAAGCATTATATTGGGATGAGCCTGCATATATTGCAGAAGACTCATATCTTTTGCAGTATAGGCAGTATATTTTGAAACCAGTTGATTCAGTGTGTCCCCCGGCACCTGCTGGATACATTTATTCAAAATGGTGATCAGCTCATGATCCGCACTGTCACGGACATACATCTGAAATTCCACATTGATATCGTTTACCACGCTGTAATACAAGGAATGGGTGGTATCACGATTCACAAACAGCTGCGCTGAATAAGCATATACGTACGCAGCGTCCACCTCCCGATCCAGAACAGCCTGCATCGCAGCATCTCTGCTTGGATAAGTTATGAACTCAATATCTCCGTGAATCTCCTGCGAAATGAGAAGTCCACTCGAAGTAGCCGATATGGCAGCCGTTCTGATGTCTCCGGTAAAATCCTGCCGGACCACCTTTGCCATGCCCGTCGTCAAATAGGTGTCCGTATTAAATCCACAGTAAGCGGCACCCTCCAAGATATCGTTAGCGCCATGTCTGTCAATGACCACATCCACGCCGTTGGAATCAGCCATATTGTAATAGTCATTCTCATCTTCCGGCACTACGATTTCATAAGGCAGTCCGGCTATCTCCATGACACATGCAAAATAATCCGGCATAATGCCCTTTAATTCTCCATCCTCCACATAAGAATAGGGTGCCCTGTCACCAAAGGCAGTCACAGTGATCGTCTTTTCTCCCGAAACCACAGCCTCAATATACGCCCTCTCCCGCTCCGTAAAGGAAAGTGCGGAAGCATAAACCGGACCATAGTAGCGGTAATGCAATATATTTTTCCAGTCGCCCTCATTCCGATCCATCTGATCAATGGCATAGTTGATTTCATTCAGCAGTTCTGTGTCGTCTTTTCTGACAATTGCATAGAAGTTATCCTCTTGGATAGTATCCAGTGTCTTTTCATTTTCCGTCTTTCTCAGATCACTGGAAAGGATTGCATCAATCTCGCCATTCTGCAAAGCAGCTGCAAGGGCATCAGAATCATCATATTCCTTTGTCTGGTAGGAAAATCCCTTTTCCTCTGCAAACTCCACCAGACTCTGGTTCTGACTGCTTCCCGTCAGCTGCCCCACCACCATTCCATCATAAGTTGTGTAATCACCGCTGTGCAGCTGCGTATTATCTACCCGGATCGAAAGAACTGTATTATTTCTTCCGATAGGAAGAGAAAAGGCGAAACGCGCCTCCCGCTCCGGAGTCCTCCGGGCAGAGGTTACCACGTCGATTTCACCGTTTTCCAACATAGTGAGCATTTCACCCCAGGAGTTTTCATAGCCTATATATTGGAAATTCAGATGAGAATATTCGGAAACAAGGTCAAGAAATTCAATGCCATAACCAGTCAGTCTTCCCTCATCGTCCTTCATGTGATAACCCTCGAATCCAAAGATGCCGGCTCTAACCGTCCGATTATCGGACTGATTGTCATCTTCAGCCGCTACTGTTATGTAATTATATGTTATAGAATTACATAGGATAAGGATCAAGCATATCATAAATGCAAAGATTCTTTTTCCGTATGCCCTGTTTACCGACTGCACAGTATTCTTTCCCTGATTACCCCCGGCCGTGAAAAACATCTTCTTATCTTTGTGAATGTTTCGCATAACTATACTCCTTGATAATTCTAAACTACCGTTCTTTATAAAGTCAAAATAAATCTTCCATTTTATATAGTATCTATGTAACAAATCTGCTCAGGGTACAAAAATTCCTAAAACCCCAAATTTATTATAACAGAAAACGCCTGTATATTCAATCAAAATGGGCTGAATCATTATATTGATACCAATCTGCAAAAGCATCAAAAACTTCGTTAATAAGTCTGATAAAATCCCGATTATTTCACCAACCATCCAATCTAACAACGACGGATTATTTTTATTATTTCAATATTTTATTTATATAAATTTATCATATTTATTTTATAATTTTATCATTTTTATTACTTAA
>CAMWHY010000121.1 GCA_947174185.1 uncultured Lachnospiraceae bacterium
AGACTATAAATATAATTAAAAAAATTTTAAATTTTTTATGATAAATGCTTGACATATGGTGTACCATACGCTATAATATAATCAAGGAGGTGAGATAAGAGATGGGCAAAAAACATAAGAAAAAAAAGAAGGCTCGAATCAATCTGGTAATCAAGATTCTGGTCGCGATCGGAACGCTTTTAACCGGAATAGCCAGTCTGATACAAGCCTTCAAGTAAGGGGAGGGGCGCAAGCCCCAACCTTTACAAGATATTATAGCTCATCTTGAGAGATATGAAAAGAGAAAAATTTGAATGGATGTTCCTGATAGCCGCATTTGCTATATGGGTTGGATCGGGAAAAGATGTATGGTCAAGCATATTGCTGATACTCGCATCAGTTTATATGTTATGCGATGCGATACCGGAATTGTGGAGGTGGATAAGAGATGCCAAAAGGAAACCCTAGTCCACAGACAAAAAGGACAGCAAAGTATCAAGAAAAAGTGGGGTTGATCAGTAAGTCCTATAAGCTAAAAAAAGAGCTGGTGGAACAGTTTGCGGAAAGCTGTGATGCAGCTGGTGTGAGTCAGTCCGCACAGCTTTCCAAAATGATGGAAGATTTTGTAAAAGGTAAAAAGTAAAGGGGGTAAAAAAATCAAGAAATTTTGAAACGCTTTGTTGAATTTACAGGGGTTTCAGGCAAAAAAAAGTTTGTAAAAATTGTAAAAATAAATGTGTTATTATGTAAGTATGAAAAATTCAGAGAAAGAGTGTTGCGACGTCGCAATGCTCTTTTCTTTATTCGGAAGCTATAAATGAAAAAGAGCCAGTGGCAGCAGTCGAGGGGATAGATGGCAAAGGATTATTCAAAACCACTTTATAACAGCACGATATGGAAGAATATAATCCGTCCGGCTGTATTGGCAAGATGCCATTACATCTGTGAGATAGAAGGCTGTTGCGACGTCGCAACGGAAGTGGATCATATCATAGAATTGACGCCGGATAATATCAATGATCCGAGGATAGCATGTGACTACAGAAACCTTCGGGGATTATGCGGGCGACACCATAAAGAGAAAACAAAGGCGGAGCAGATGAAGCAGAGGCATCCGGAGCTGGAGGCGATCATGTTTGATGAGCATGGGCAGGCGGTTTTGACCTCCCCCGGGGGTGGGCGATTTTGAGACGGTGCTTAAAGACCGACAGCCACTCATCTATTAAACTGACCGAACGCGCGCGTAAGGGGTGTGGTCTACGGGGGTAGTTTATGAATCAGAATATGGAACAAAATATGCCAATATACACAGAAAAACAGAGAGTTAGTAAGATAAAAAAAGAGAAAAAAATACTTACAAATGTATTTCAAAATTTAGACGAAACAAAATTAAAATTAGTTAAACCGCTTATCAATGAAGCTGCTTTTCAAAAAGTAACACTGGAAGAAACCAGGGAGATAATCAACCGGGACGGCATTATAGAAGAATACCAAAATGGAGCAAACCAGAAAGGTTATAAAAAGTCCTCTGCGGTGGAAGTGTACGACCGGATGATTAAAACTTATACCGCAACAATTAAACAGCTTTGCGACTTGCTTCCAAAGGACGACTTAGAGAATAGTCCTTTGGAGGAATTGTTAAAGTTTACGACGACAGGAAGAAAATGATATACGCGCAGGAATATTATGATGCAATATGTAGCGGTGATGAGACGGTTTGTACAGAGATAAAAGCAGTATATGAACGTGAAACGGAGTGGATTAGAAACCCGCCAAAGGATTTTCCCTATTACTACGATCCGGAACGCGGGCAGCGACATATTGATTTTATAGAAAAATTCTGCAAGCAGTCAAAGGGACGCACACAGGGACATAATATCAGGCTTGAATTATTTCAAAAAGCAAAGCTGGAAATGGTTTTTGGCTGGGTGGAAAAGGAAACAAACCTCCGAAGGTTCCGTGAAGTGGTAGATATTAGGGGGAGAAAATGCGGAAAAAGCACGGAAACGGCTGCAGTTGAATGGGACATTCTTTTAAATGATAATGAGCCAGGGGCAGAAATATACTGCACCGCCAACAAAAAAGAGCAGGCAAATATTATATTTACTGAATGTGTCAATATGCGGAATCAGTCGCCGGCGCTGCGTGCCATCAGTAAGAAAAGGCAAAGCGATATATATGTGCCGCTGTATATGTCCTTCATAAAGTCGCTTGCATCAGATACATCGACTATGGATGGATTAAATGCACACTTTTTCTCGCTAGATGAGTTTCATGAACAGAAAAATAGTAAGCTATATGATGTGATGATACAATCCATGTCTGCAAGGGATCAGCCGCTTGCGTGGCTGATCAGCACAAACGGATTAGTACGTGAAGGATTTTTTGATAGCAAACAGGAGTATGCGGAGAACGTTGCGCTGTGGACGCCGGGATTTAACGATTATAGAAAACTTTGCTTAATACACAGGCTGGACAGGCGGGAGGAATGGCAGGCACCGGAATGCTGGGCGAAAGCTAATCCGGGTTTAGGCAAGATTAAGAAGTTATCTACGCTTGTAGAATTTGTAGAACAGGCAAAAAGAGATAGGACATTTTTGCCGACTGTTATGACGAAAGACTTCAATATGCCGGAAAACTCTATTGATGGCTGGTTAAGATTTGAAGAGGCGGTCAATGAACAGTGTGTACCTATAGAATATCTATGCCATTCCTATGCTATTGGTGGCTGTGATCTGTCCAGTACGACGGATTTAACATGTGCAACATTGATAATCAAGAAGCCAGAAGATAAAAGGATATATGTACTGCAAAAATATTTTTTACCTCAATCAAAACTGGATGCACAGGAAAAAATGGACAAGCCGGAGGCACCGTATAAATTATGGGCAGAACAGGGATATATTGAAGTATGTAAAGGCGCCAGAGTTGATTTTCATAAAGTAACAGAGTGGTTTGTAATGATGGTTAATGTATTTGACATTCGTCCACTGTGGATTGGCTATGATGCGGCACTATCCGGATATTGGGTTGAGGAAATGACGGATTACGGTTTTGTTATGGAACGTATCAGACAAGGACCGTTTACGTGGACCTACCCAATGAAGGAACTGTATGGACTGTTTAAAGAACAAATGATTGTCTATATGAATAACCCTGTGTTGCGATGGTGCTTACTAAATACGGGAAAAAAATCAATGAACAAAGATGGCATTGAATCCATCCAGCCGGTTAAGATAGCATCAACACGGCGAATAGATGGTACAGTATCTACGCTAAATGCATTTACTTCATATAAAAATCATGAAGAGGAATATTTAAGATATGTCAAATAGGAGACGGGATGGGAATATTAACAGATTTTATTAAAGGAATTAAGACAAAGTGGGGATCAGGCCTATACATAGGATGGAATGATCGGTCAACACCGTGGGATAAAGACGCATGGGAACATGACATCTTTAGGGGTGTGGTAGATGCAATTGCCACGCATGCGGCAAAAGGGCGGTTTAAGCATGTGGTCGTAAAGGATGGTAAGACGATAAAGACTATTTACCAGTCCAAAATAATGAAACTGTTGAATGAAAAGCCAAATCCTGTAATGACAGCATATGACTTCAAATATAGGTTTATTTCCCAGATGGAGATAAAAACAACAGCAGTTGCCTACATTGAATGGGATGAGGGAACGGGTGATGCAAGTGGCATCTATCCGGTGGATTATCAGGCATATGAGATCCGAAAGGTGCAGGGAGGAGGCTATGCTCTTGTATTTGATGATTATGAGGGAATAGAGCGTATCCTTCCACTGGAAAGTTGTATCATTCTGAGAAAATACTACGCTAATAATTCGGTATCAGGAGATGGAAATCAGCCATTATATAGAATACTTGACATGAGTAAGGCATCTGATGAAGGATTTATTGATGCGCTAAATCGCTCAAACAAGATCCGCGGTATGGTCAAGAAGAAAAATGCAATGTTAAAGCTGGAGGACGTGTCAACCGGACAAAGAGATTTTATAGAACGATTCAATAGTGCGGCAAAAGATGGCGGAATATTGGAGATTGATGGACTGGAGGATTTCACCCCGCTAAAGATGGAGGCATATTCGGCGAATGCAGCGCAAATGAAAGAGATCAGCAACCGGATATATACATATATGCGCACCCCGGAAGAAATTGTGCAATCAAAATATTCCGAGCATGTGGGGCTTGCGTGGTATGAATCGGTTATTGAACCAATTTGGGATGCATTTGCGCAGGCTGTGGCAGCAGTATATTTCACAAAGCATGAACTGGAATGCGGAAACAGACTGATAGTGGCAGGCGGAGTATTGATGGGAACATCATACCAGACCAGAATTAACATTATAGCAAATACCAAGGAAATTGGTGTGCTGACGACCAATGAGCAACGGGAACTATTGGGATATGATCCGGTAGAGGGTGGCGATGATAGGCAGATATCGCTTAATTACGTCAAAGCAATCAACCAGGATTTGTACCAGAAGTATAAGGCTTTAGATCAGAAATATAAAGAAGAGGAGAATGATGATGGAACAGATGGGGAGAACGAATCGCTTGATAAGGAAATTTAGCTGCCTACAGACTAGGGAGAAAAACGTTAAGGGAGATAATGAAGAACTTTGGGTAGAGGGGAAGGCGGTTGTTTTTGATACGCCAACTGTATTGTTTAACATAGGTGATACAGAATATAAGGAGCAGATAGATTCAAGGGCGTTTGAAAATTGTAATATGTCTGACGTAATTTTTAATTACAACCACAGTGGAAAGGTGATGGCCAGAACACGTAACAATACGTTGCAGATAGAGGTACGTGCTGACGGACTGTATATGATGGCTCGATTGGATGGAACGGAGGAGGGGCGGCGCCTGTATGAGGAAATCAAAGGAGGATACATTGATCAGATGTCTTTCCAGTTCAGCATACAGGAAGAATCGTATGATGAGGAAAATCATATGTGGACGGTACTGAAGGTCAAGCGTCTTTATGACGTGTCGGCTGTAGATATACCGGCATATGAAGATACATCAATAGAAGCAAGGAGAAACTCTATCCTGGAGGCGGAGGCTCAGGAGAAGAGAAAACGTAAAGCGGCGGCGGATCTCAAGAAGCGGATATTGAGGGCAAAACTTTTATTAAATAACAGTAGGAAGGAGAATTGAGAAGATGGGAAAAGAAGAAATCAGAAAAAAACGTGAGGCCTTATTGGAGGAGCTGGAGAGTGAGAATATTACGGAGGAAAGGATGGCAGCGATCGAAAAGGAAATTGACGATTTTGAAAAGATTGAAGGTGAGATCAATAAAAGAGCCAGCCTTAAAGAGAGATTAAGCAGTGAATCAGAGTTAAGAAGCCGCCTGGGAGATATTGAAGGCAGCCACAGGAAAGGGGAAGAATCTGAAGAATCAGTGGAACGAAAGGCGCAGACCGTTAAGGAAACCGGCGTAATGGAGATCAGCGCTTTGGAGGCAAGAAGGGGAATCAGTAATAACAGGGAATACCGTGCGACAAATTTGGAAACGGGCAACCTGGCAACGCCGACAAGGGTAGGGAGTGATATCCGGGATAATCTTGAAAGGCTTTCAAGTATTATAGATATGGTGACGGTGGAGGACTTTACAGGCTGTTCAGAGTTCGATGAACCGTATGAGATATCCGGATTAACTGCGAAGGAGCGTGAAGACGAAAAGTACACTGAATCTACAGACGCATCAGATCCGACATTTGGACTCGCAAAGATCAAGCCAACGCTTATCAGTGTTACCACGTACATATCAAGAAATATAAGCCGTCTGACACCGATCAGGTATGAGGAGAAGATAAAGGCAATGGCGCTTAAAGCGCTGCGCAGCAAGGTTGTAGATCTTATTGTAAATGGAAACGGCAGCATGTTTGGTATCAAAACGGCAAAAAATACCGACGAAAATAAAATTTATAAGGAGTATGTAGTAAGCAGCAACGAGATCACAGCAACAACATTAAAAGATATCGTGTTCAAGTATGGCGGGGATGATTCGCTTGGCGGAAATGCGGTTCTTTTTCTGACAAAAGAGGATCTTGCGGCATTTGGAAGTATCAGGGGAGAAAAAGAGAAAAAGCCCATTTATGAGATCACGCCGACACAGGGTAATGCGAATGTCGGAACAATCAAAGATGGCGGAACGATTGTCCCTTACTGCATCTGTAGTAAGTTGACATCGTTGTCAACCGCAGAGAAAGGAAGCAACCCGGTTCAGACAATGTTGTATGGGGATCCGAAGAACTTTGAATTAGGGCTTTTCGGACCATATACAATCGAGGTAAGTAAAGATACCAAGCTGGAAAAAAGGTTATTGACGATAGCGGGTGACGTTATGGTTGGCGGGAATTTAGTGGTACATGAAGGGTTTGTGGTAGTAACACTGGATGCTAATAAGGAAAGTGGAAATAGCAATCAGTAGGAAGGAGACGTGGAATGGCGCAGGATGATAGCAAACTGAAAAAGAGCATTATCATGGCATTACGGTTGTCGCCTATAAGCGCGGAAGCGCTAGAGCCTGAGATGCAGAGGAATATTGCGGTAGCTCGCGAGGAAATGATCCGGGTGGGATGCAGTGATAGGCTTGTTAATTCGACCAATGTCCTTGTTGAACATGCCATAATAACATGGTGTTTAAAGGAGATAGGAAATCAGGATAAGCGGCAGCAGTATGAAGACGCTTGGATTTACCAGATAAACAACCTGCGCCAGTCTAATATTGATCTGATGGAGGATGATGATGAAGAATGATCTGATTTATCTCATCACGCCGATACGGACGCAGACTAAAAGTGGATTTTATTCTGAGAAATGTGTGAGAAGAGAGGTATTTGCGGATGTCAAGACCATCAAAAGAGCAGAACATTACAGCGCAGAACGTGCCGGTAAGAAGGTGCAACTGATAGCTGTAGTCAATGATGATGATTATCAGTTGGCAGTGATTGATGAAGGCGAGGATGTATCGCAGCAATATGAAGCCGAGACAATACATCTTGATGGAAGCAAAGATCATGAGACGGTAGTGCCGCACATCAGGAAAGAGCCGGAATATGTGGAGATCAATGCCGTAAGATACAGGATCGAACGAAATTTTAAGGATCCGAAAAGCGTTGATCGGGAACTAACATTATCCCAAGTGGAATAAGAAGGTGACAGGATGGCAGATTTTAAGGTGGATTTTTCGGATAGTTTTCTTTCGGAACTGACTGACTGTCAATTTGAAATGATTGCAGAGCCAGCGTTGGAAGCTGCGGCACCTGTATTGGAAAAGTCCATGAAGAATGCGGCAAGGGCAGTTGTACAGCATGAGGGCGAGTCTGAGATGGTGAACTCGATCAAAGCGGGAAAACCGGTAAAGACGAAGACAGATGCTTATATTGTCACTGTTGGTCCGAAGGGAAACAGCAAAAATAAATACAAGAAGAAAAAGGAAAAGTATCCTGTGAGCAATGCATTAAAGGGTGTCTGGATGGAGTATGGAATCAATGCACCCGGGCATCATCAGGCGCCAAGGCCATTTATCGAAAAGGCAAAAAATGACGCCAAAGAGAAGGCATTAGAAAAAATGCAGGAAGTGTATGATGGGATGACAAAATGAATGTAGATGATAAGATGATGAAATTGGCAGAGGCGACGGGATATCCGGTCGCTCCGGGAATATATAAAGGGTCGTCGGATAAGTATATCATATACACAACGGAAGACGAACGTCCGGAATTATATGCCGACGATGATGATCAAACGGAAGAAGCGGTCATTCAGGTACAATTTATATGTCCGTATGATTTTGATTATCAAGATGTTAAAAAGATCATTAAAAGGACAATGAAAGAGCAGGGCTTTACCTTAGAATCATTCAGGGAAATCATCAACACAGATCCGGCAAAAGGAACCAAAGAAGGAAGAAGTTTAGTATTTTCATTCAATATTATGGAGGAGGAATAGAAAGATGGGAAAAGGATACAAAATAGGGATGTCAAAGCCGATTGCAGCAAAATATACGTATAATCCGGTGACGAAGAAGGTGAGCTATTCAGACCCGACGTATCTTGGGGAAGCCATGACAGGCACGTTTACGCCCAATTATGCGGACGCCTCTCTGCATGGAGACGATCACGAAGTTGACAGCTCAAAAGAGATGACCAATGTAACTATTGCGCTTGGAGTGACAAAACTCCCGATCCCTGCGCATAATGTGTTGTACGGTTCTGCGGTTAAAGGCTCGAAGGTTTCCGAAAAGACAACAGATACGGCAAATGATGTTGGGCTGGGCTTTATCTCAAGGCAGTCAAACGGTAAATATACGGCAATCGTGTATCCTAAGGCAAAATTTGCGAGAGGTGCTGAGACTTACAACACAAAGGGGCAGTCTGTTACATACAGCACTCCGACACTCAATGGAACAGCAGCAGGAAGCGATGAAGACAATGAGATCAGGAGCTTTGAAGAGGATTTAAGTGAAACGGAAGCACTTGCGTATGTAACAAAGATCCTGGGGGATCCGAACGCAACACAGGATCCGGAAGAGTCAGAAATAGAGTAATCAGTTAAAAGCATTAGCGGGACATCGGCAGGATGTCCCGTTTTTCGGAGGAAACAGCATTGACAGAGATTGAACTGAGTGGGAAAAAATATCCGATCTGCATGGATCTGAAC
>CAMWHY010000122.1 GCA_947174185.1 uncultured Lachnospiraceae bacterium
ATAACTTTTAATTATTCTATTATATAGTAAATAAAACTACATGTAAAGTAACGAGATAAATATTTACCATTGTTCCTTCCTGTGCTAAAATGATACCGTACAGGGGGAATAATATATGAATGAAAAAATTCATACCAAAGTAGTAGACCAGTTGTTTGACGCGGTTCTGACATTAGAAAACAGAGAAGAATGCTATCGGTTTTTTGAGGATCTCTGCACTACGAACGAGCTCATGTCTTTATCCCAGCGCTTTGCTGTCGCCGCCATGCTGAAAGAAAAAAAGACCTATATAGAAATAGCCGGGGAAACTGGCGCCTCCACAGCCACGATCAGCCGTGTCAACCGTTCCCTCAGCTATGGTAATGATTCCTATGATATGGTTCTGCAGCGCATGAAACAGGAAAACCAAAACAAAGATTCCGACGTTTGCGATACGACAACCTGATCATCCATGAATCTCCATGCATTCCCATGGATCAATATATTCTCCGTTCCGCATGATCTGATAAGAAAGCACAGTATTATCTACAGTAATACTAAGCAGTACCGACCCTGTCGTCACCACATCCCCTTCCTTTACCATAATCGTTCCGACACCGGAATAAAACGTCATAAATCCATTTCCGTGATCGATCACGATCGTATATCCGCCGCCATCCATAGGATTGACATCCGATACTTCTCCATCTGCAGTGGCAACCATGCTGCTTCCCATGCCCGTCATAAACTGTACCCTGAGTTCCTCCGGTTCTCCGGCTGGTTCCTGAGCCGTTTCCGTACCGCCTTCCCCCGGGTCTTCCCCTTCCGCAGTCTCTTCCGGCACATAATAGGACGCATTGCCCCGCAGCGGATAAGCAGTCGGCATATGCTGCGCTCGTTCTTCCTCTTCATAAACAGCCAACGCTTCTGTCTTAGTTGTCAGCGAATCGCTTAAAATATCCACTTTTCCACTTAAATCTGAAACCTGTAACGCAAGTTCATCGGAATGCCTTATCTCCGCAGCAAGCTGCCCCTGCAGCGTAGTGATCAACGTCTGGGCATTCGTTAGCTGATTGCTTCTTCGATACTCCTTAAATACAAGAATACTGCATAGCAGACCAATAACAGCCAGAAAAATACCGAAGAGAAAGAAGACCTGCATCCTTCCCAGAATATAGCGATGCACCTCTCCTTTATAATTTTTATGCATAACATAAATCCGGTAAAAAGTGATATTATGTCGCCCCATATGTTCAAATTCTACTTCTTCCTGTGTTGGCGGGCGAACCCATGACTCTTCACTTTTCTTATCTTCATCGCCGGTTGTTTCCGCTTTCGGCTCCAATTGTTCTAAAAGCTTGCGTTCCTTTTGCGCCAACCGTTTTTTCCCCTGTCTTTCTTTCTTGCTTGCCATCTGTTCTTCCCCATCTATATCCGAAAAGCTGCTTCACACCAGACAAACTGCTTTTCATCTTATTTTCTCTGCCAATGATCCATTTAGTCAACATAATATACTACCTATACAGAACGCTACCATAGAATTTTATTTTTATCAAGTAATTTTTTATAATTTCCTTAATTTTCCCGTCAATCATAGTTTTGTTTTTTTTCTTTACTTTTTATAATTCATATGTTATAGTATTCATGATGCAAACATTTATTTGCAAGATAATTTTATTTTGGGAGGTACTTAGTAATGGAAGGTACAGTTAAGTGGTTTAACGCACAGAAAGGTTATGGTTTCCTTTCAACAGCTGACGGCAAGGATGTGTTTGTACACTTCTCTGCAATTCAGAATGAAGAAGGTTATAAAACATTAACCGAAGGTCAGGCTGTAGAGTTTGACGTTGTAGAAGGCGCAAAAGGACCGCAGGCTAGCAACGTTATCAAGAAATAATCAGTTTTATGATTGTTTAGAAACCAAGGTTTTAATCAGTTTTCGATGTGCCTTTTCCTAAATAATAAACTTAGTAAGTAAATCAACTGACTTTGTTTTAGAATAAGCAATATTGTTTTAACGGATTAAAAACACTTAACACAAAAAAGGAATCCTTTGCGGTTCCTTTTTTGTGTTATAGGAATCATCAGATGCCATCAGCGCATATTTCCATCACCTTGTCCAGACTCATGGAACCGCCAAATAAATCGAGCGCGCTTCCAATCGTTACATTGACATGTCCATTCCCGATTCTTTTCAAGTCTTCCAGATCCTGATAGTCATGTACTCCTCCAGCATAAGTCACAGGTCTGTTTTCGTACGAACCTAGCAGCTTTATAACCCCCTTTTCTATCCCGGATACCTTTCCCTCCACATCTACCGCATGGATCAGATACTCATCGCAGCTCCCCTCCAGCTTTCTCAAAAGTTCCAGATCAAGTACAGTATCCGTATATTTCTGCCACCGGTCTGTTACGATATAATATTCTCCATCCTTTTTTCTACAACTGAGATCTAAAACGATATGTTCCCTGCCGACCTCCTTTACCAGACGTTCCAATCGGTCATAATCGATCCTTCCTTCCCGAAATACAAAAGAAGTCACGATCACATGAGAAGCGCCTGCCTCCAAAAATTCTTCCGCATTCTGATCCGTGATGCCGCCGCCTGCCTGCAGTCCCATGGGATATGCCTGAAGCGCTTTCAGCGCCTGCTCTTTTGTTTTTTCATAAAGCGGATGTTCCCTTCCATTTAACAGAATCACATGACCGCCCTTTAAATGCTTCTCCCGATAAAAAGCTGCAAAAAATGCAGCATCCTGTTCAGAAACAAAATTTTCCTTCGCGCGATCCTCATGACCCAGACTGCCACCAACAATCTGTTTTACGCTTCCGTCATGGATATCGATACACGGTCTGAATTGCATCCTTATATACTCCTTTTTCCTTTAATATAAAATAAATTTTTCGTTAAAAACTGAGTTTTTCTGCTTTCAATTTTATTAATTTAAAAACACATATTTCATATGAAAACGCACATACTAACCACAAGGTCGAATCTTTAACATGATCTAGAAATTCTGACTTTAAGTAGACCTTGGAAAGGAGCAAGCAATTAACCATGAGAAAGCAAAGAAAATATTTTTTACCGATCCTGCTTGTCGTAATGTGTTTCGCCATTACCGCATGTGGAAAGAACACTAATAAAGATACCGCCAACGGCAATACCAACAACAGCGGATCCCAGACAGCAGGCAATGACCAGAATAGCAATAACAGCAGCGACAAAAACACTGCCAACAACGCAAGCAACAACAATGGTACCACAAAACCGGAGAACTCCGGCAGTAATGTCGCTAACAATGCAGGTAACGCAGTCGATGATGTAGTGAACGGCGCTGCCAACGCTGTCAATGATGTTACAAACGGCGTAGCCAACGGAGTTGACGATGCAACTGACGCAGTTACCGGAAACGATTCCAACAAAGACAATAACAATAACTCCGGAAGCAGAAGACGTTAGAACGCCCTCTGACCAGGCGCTCCCGCAAGGTGCGCCTACTTACATATTTTTTACGCTTTTTCTGTAATTACGCCGCTACGGAATGCCTCCAGCAGTTCCTCCAAATCATGGATACTTTCCTTTAACTGTCTGCCAATATCCGTATCCGCAACATAATGCCGCATGGGATAACCCTCTACCAGAATAGAATCCGATACGATATCCGACTCCTTCTTTACCGCCGCATCTTTACTTTCAAATGGTTCGTGCGCCACCAGCCACATACCATGGGAATTGGCAATCAACGTATATCCTGCAATCCCCGTCTTACCCTGATACGCCTTGGAAAATCCGCCGTCAATGACCAGCAGTTTACCACCGCATTTGATGGGACTGTCTCCTTTTTTCAGTTCTACCGGGACATGACCATTGATGATATGCGAATGTTCCTCATCCAGATCAAATTCCCGAAGAATGCTGTTGAGCACATCTTCATTTTCAATCAGTGCATAATAACTGTTTTTCTTTTCCCTGCTGGCCGCCGGATCATCAATAAAATAGGCTTCAAAGGTCGCCATTTTATCTTTGCCGAATACCGGTGAGCCGGGACCCGCCCAGATATACCAAAGGATATCCTCCCCTTTCCGCTTCTCCGAAATATCATGTACGGAATAATATCCTTTTCTTGCATATGCTTCCAGCACGTCATAAAGTTCCCGTCCGCGGTACTTCTTTCCGTAAATATTAATCTCGCTGAAGGTTCCGTCCTCCTCCATCGGGATACAGCCATGATACAAAAGATTGGAATTGTGGACCTTATACAGACTGCCCTTGGAATACAGGAACCTGACATGTCTCTGCAGCTTCTCACTATGAAGAAATGCCTGCTGAAGCCGTTCCACCACCAGCGCCTCCTCCGGTGTCAATTCGTACGGGTGTCGCGGATCCACGGTGGGAAAATCCACATCCCTGATTTCATATTCCACACCATCTACCATGACAGTTTTTTTATCATAATCGATCTTATCCAATAACAGTCGGTCCTCCATCCCAAACTCCGGATGACGCATGATCAACTGCCCTTCCAGCTTTAGCTGGATAATGGTGATCGCCTTGTGCATCTTCATGTCCAGACTGAGATCCTTGGTATTGTAATCCGTATTATAGCGGATGGCAAAAGCGCTGCAGTCGGTATGTTTATAAGTTTCCATCGCAAATGTGGCAAGCGGGATCAGATTGATGCCGTACCCATCCTCCAGCGTATCCAGATTGCCGTATCTCGCCGAAATTCGGATCACCGTTGCGATACATGCCGTGCTGCCGCTCGCCGCGCCCATCCAGGAGATATCGTGATTGCCCCACTGAACGTCAACGGAATGGTACTTCATCAAAGTATCCATTATGATATGCGGACCCGGGCCACGGTCAAAAATATCGCCTACAATATGAAGGTGATCCACAACCATCCGCTGGATCAGATTGCAAAGCGCAATAATAAACTCCTGCGCCCGTCCGATCCGAATGATCGTATGGATGATCTCATTATAATAGCCTTCCTTATCCTGGACTTCCGCCTTCTCTGTGATCAGCTCCTCAATGATATACGCAAAGTCCTTTGGCAGTGCTTTTCTTACTTTGGACCTCGTATATTTGGAAGCGGTACGCTTCGTGATCTGTACCAGCCGGTGCAGGGTAATCTTATACCAATCATTGATATTTTCTTCTTCCCTTGTAATCAGTGCCAGCTTCTCCTCCGGATAGTAGATCAGCGTCGCCAGCGATTTCTTATCGCTCTCCCGAAGCGTATTGCCAAATTCCTCATCGATCTTACGCTTAATGGTGCCAGAACCATTTTTTAGTACATGGTTAAACTGCTCATATTCTCCGTGAATGTCCGTCAGAAAATGCTCCGTCCCATGGGGAAGATTTAAAATGGACTGTAGATTGATGATCTCCGTAGAGGCTGCCGCAATATTTGGATATTGCTTCGCTAACTGCCTCAAAATCTTTAATTTCATTTCATCCATAATTTAACCATGCCTTTCCGTAACCTGCGATTTGGGCCGCAGGCACAAATTGCGAATGAAAAATCTTTGATTTTTCATTCTAACCATATGCCTTTCCGTAACCTGCGAATTTTCGACAAAGAAAAGCGTAAGCTTTTTGTTGTATGTTGTCGCAGACACAATATTGCTACCCAATCACATCTTTCATATCGTACATCCCCGCAGGCCTGCCAGCCAAAAACTTCGCCGCCTGAATAGCGCCCTTTGCAAAGATGGATTTGGAGTATGCCGTATGAGAAAAGGTAACCACTTCATCTGTGCCGGCAAAAATCACATCATGATCCCCTACGATCGTTCCGCCACGCACTGCCGATATCCCCATCTCTTTGCTGCCCCGCTTCTGCCTTGTCTGGCTTCTGTCAAAGACATATTCATATTCATTGTTCAATTCATCATTAATGGAATCCGCCAGCGCAAGCGCCGTACCGGAAGGTGCATCCACTTTCTGATTATGATGTTTTTCCACGATCTCAATATCAAATCCTGCCGGTGCAAGGATCGCTGCCGCTTCTTTTAAAAGTTTTAACAGCATATTGATCCCCAAAGACATATTGGCTGATTTTAATACCGCCGTCTTCGCCGAGACTTCTTTTACCCTCTTTAACTGCTCCTCAGAAAGCCCTGTCGTACATAACACCACCGGCATCTGCTTTTCCTCACAATAGTCGAGCAACGCATCGACTGCCTTTGCCGATGCAAAATCGATGATCACATCCGCCTCCACGCTGCACTCCTTTAAAGAAGAGAATACCGGATAGCTATTACTGATATGCTGCGACACATCGATTCCTGCCACAATTTCTATCCCCTCATCCTGTGCAACCAGATTTGTGATAACCTGTCCCATTTTTCCATTACATCCATGCATGATCACTTTTGTCATATTGTACTCCTCCTGTTGTAAAAGGGACAGGGATACCCCTGCCCCATCTTATCATTCCCCTGATTCCGCTTTGGGAATCTAATCGCTTAAAGGATTCCATATGCTTTCATGGCTTTTTCCAGCCTTGCCGCATTCTCCGGCTCCATCTCTGTCAGCGGTCTTCTCATCACTCCCGCATTCTGTCCCTGAAGGTTCATCGCCTTTTTCACAGGAATCGGGTTGACTTCACAAAACAGTGCCGCAATCAGGTCAATCGCTTCTAACTGAAGTTTTCTGCTGCCCTCCACATCCCCGTCAAAGAACTTCTGGCACATGTCATGGGTCTGCTTTGGCGCAACATTAGACAATACAGAGATCACTCCCTTTCCTCCCAAGGAAAGCAGCGGGACGATCTGATCATCATTACCGGAATAAAGATCTACATCCTCTCCCGCCAATGCCATCAGCTTCGCCACCTGGGAAATATTTCCGGTGGCGTCCTTTACGCCCACAATATTTTTCACCTCACGGCACAACGCTACGATGGTCTCCGGAAGGATATTCACACCGCCAGTTCTGCCCGGAATATTGTAAAGAATCATCGGAATCGATACCGCGTCGGCGATCATCGTAAAATGTTCCTTCAAGCCCTTCTGCGTTGCCTTATTATAATAAGGCGTTACCACAAGGATTCCGTCCACGCCGATCTTCTCCGCCTCCTTGGAAAGATAGATCGCCGTCTGTGTACAGTTGGAACCGGTGCCCGCGATCACCGGAATCCGTTTAGCGACTTTCTCCTTACAATAACGGATCACTTCAAGATGTTCCTCATGCGTAAGCGTGGAAGCCTCTCCCGTCGTTCCGCATACAATGATGGCATCCGTACCATTTGCAATCTGATATTCTATATTTTTACCAAACTGCTCATAATTAACCGATCCATCTTCGTGAAACGGTGTGACAATAGCTACTCCTGCCCCTTTAAAAATTGCCATAATACTTCTCCTCTCTTTCATCAGACGGGTACATAAAAATACGCCGACAAATAAGATGCCGGCGTTCATTCGCACATATCCGATAGCGCCCCATCTTTTTAAGATGACAGTTATACAGTTATTCACTGTATCCCCAGGAAAACACGCAACAGGTCATGTCTCCTTCGGCGTCTTCCCCTTTCCTGCATCCTCAACTGCTCCTGTAACATCCTATGCAGTACTCTTGAAAAACGCAACCTCTATCTGTTACTTTATTCAATATAACACTCTATTCCGTTTCTGTCAATGAAAAAACCGTCTGCGTTTCCGCAAAAATCTCCGCCATTTATTTCCTTTGAAAAAGTAAATTACTGCCTCACCCAGACGATATTCTGCGTACTCCAGTCGCTGCTGTGGCTGTTGATATAATCATCAAAGGTATTGCCGCTATAATAAATGGTCATATCGCTGCAACCGGAAAATACGTTCTCTCCAATATATGTTATGCTATCCGGTATATAGATTTCTGATAAAGTGTAACACATGGCAAATGCGCCATCATTGATACTCGTTACAGAATCAGGTATCCTGATTTCCGTCAGACTGTGGCAATGGGAAAATGCACACTCACCAATACTGATTACAGAATCTGGCAATATAATCTCCGTTAATTGCGTGCAATTCTCAAATGCTCCATCGGCGATTTTTGTTATGCCGTCCGGTATTGTAATCTCTGTCAGCCACTCACTGCCCATTAATGCACCGTTGCCAATACTTGCAATGGCATTGTCGGGTATCACAATTTCTGTCAGACCGTCGCATTCGACAAATGCCCCTCTGCCTATGTTTGTTACACTTTCCGGCAGCGTGATCTCTGTTAAACTGCTGCAACGCCAAAATGCGGAAGCCCCAATACTGGTTACGGAATCAGGTATCTCGATATTTGTCAGACCGCAGCAGCCGCTAAATGTACTATCTTCAATCCTAATCACGGAATCCGGCAGCGTGATTTCACTTAAACCGCTACACTCCTCAAATGCGGCCACCCCAATGCCGGTTACGGAATCAGGTATTTTGATTTCCGTTAGACTATGGCAGCCGAAAAATGCGAAATCACCAATGCGCATTACAGAATCAGGTATCTTAATTTCCGTAAGACCGCGGCAATCACGAAATGCCTTATTCCCAATATCAATTATGGAATCCGGC
>CAMWHY010000123.1 GCA_947174185.1 uncultured Lachnospiraceae bacterium
TTGGGATTTGTTGTGGGATTGGCGTTGCTGATTTATGCAGGAGCAAAATATAACCGCTAATAGAGAAGAAAATTCAGATTTGTGGAGTAGTTAATAAGAACACTTTTCCGAAAGGAGCGTAATCTTATTGCGGCTTCTCTTTACACAAAAGCATAAAGCATATGATCCCGAGAATCAGTGTTGGGATTTCCAAAATGACAAAACCAAGAATTTGATTTGCCATGATTTCATTTGCTTTTTCGACATTAGTAAACATCGCTAAAATGCTGGGATTGGCATTATTTACAGCATGCATAATAGCGGCAGGCCATACGGAACCTGATTTTACCGTGATATAGGTTAGAGCAATACCTAAAAAAGTGCAGAAGATACACATGATCAGGATTCCCAGATAAGGAAATCCCGGATAATCTGTACCAAAATTGTGACCGACACAGGTAAGAGGCGCATGCCATAATCCCCATATGATACCGCCGATCAAAACCGCTTTCTTTGTTCCCATCAGGTTTATAAGCTTTGGCATCATATAGCCGCGCCAGCCCCCTTCTTCGCCAAAAGCAGCGAAGGAAACGATCGTTCCCTGTAGAATAGAAACTATAGGTATAAAAATAAGCATATTCTTTGGTATTTCATACTGTCTGTAACCTTCAGGATCATAAATTTCAGGATAAAACAAAAAATTCAGAGCATGTCCGATTTCAAAATAAATCCATGGTACGATCATCGCGAATAAGAAATAAATCCATTTTTTATTTTTAAAACTGATTCCCATCATCATGGAATCTTTGCCTGTCATGGCAAAGCCTTCCTTCGTGATCAGTCTGGTAAGGACATGCGCCAGAAATGGCGCCAGCATTCCAAGCCCGGTAAAGCTTTCCAGATTGGGATTGGAACCGTCCCATTGATGACCGGTCAGGATAAAGGCAAAAAATACGGTCCATGCCATTGCAAAGGAAAGAGCCAGATAGATAAACAGTCTTTTTATCTCTATTTTTTGGATCCATTCATGACTTATCCTCCTTACCGGCAAAGTGACATGTAATGCGATAGGAACCGTAATAGAGCGCCAAAACCAATACCGGCGACAGCAAAACAACAATTGCCATCTCAACCATATGTGTTTTATACCATTTTGTTAAAGCTATCATATCAATATGCTGCTCAACCCACAATAAATCTCCAAATAACACAAAGCCGATGAATGCAAATGCGATCAGCATAATAAATGCAATCTTAATAAGCATTGCCTTTTCTTTTCCCAACAAAATAAATAGCGGAAGTTCAATAGCGGCCAGCAAAAGCATAAAGCTGATAAATACAGGTATAAATCCGCCTATCATCTCTACATTGTTTGCCATGACCCCCTCTCTGCAAAATGCCAGACAAGAGATGCACCAAATATAATAAATCGACATAAATACATAGGCTGATACTGCCATAAATATATACTTTGATGCAATATACGCATTTTTATCAAGGGGAAGCGCGCTGATATATCCTCTTATTTTATTTTTATCATCCGTCTCTACAAGTCTGGCAACCCAGCCGTTCATAAGCCCCAGAGTTCCCACGATAAATAATCCCAGCGCTATTAAAAAGAAGGTATCCATAAGGTTTACAATCTCTCCTTTTTCATTTTCCGCCAGAAACATTTCCATGTCTGCCGTTCCCGGAAATGCGATACGGAGCCCGATATAAAGAATGGTCAATGCTGCCAGGATCCATGTAAGTTTTACTTTATTGATCCGATTGACAGATACAAAATCTTTGTATAATAATCCGCCCATTACACCATTCCTCTCTTTCTCTTAACAATTTCCACGGATACAAAATACGAAACCGCCACAACAATCACCGCTATGGATAATAAGATAAAAGATTTATGTATGATAAAGTTCATAAAGTCGCTGATAAAATCAATAGAATCCGAATTGCCCACACTCAAAGATGTAAAAATCAATTTTATCTTTTTTATATTTGCCAGTATGACAGTGATAAGTATCACAGCACATGAAGCAAAAATTGCGTAATCCTCTTTTCCATAGCCAAACAAAAAGCAGAAAAGGATCACAAGCGCTCCATAGATGATCATAAGGCTTGCCGCGGAAATGATAATTCCGAAAAAATCCGCAAAGGATATAATATCCGTAAGCTTTGACAACACAAAAGAAATCACGATATCTACAGCAACGCCGATTCCAAACATCATAAAAATCGTCAGATACTTAGCCATCACGCGTTTATTGACAGAAAGCGGAAGTATGGAGGAAATGTTGGAAAATCCTGCTTTTCCATCCATCTTAAAAATCGTTGTTACATCTCCCACCATCGCAATCGGAGTAAGCATAAAACAAATAAGTGTTATGGTAGATATATTATTAATATCTATCTCCGAGAGACTATTTTCTGCCATCATCGATTGATTGGCATCAGCAATATTACCATAACGGGCGCTTAACACATACATGATCGATAGAACCAAAACACCCGCCACAATATATGCAAATAGTATCATTTGCTTTCTAAGACACATCAGGTCTTTGATCATTAACCCCTTCATATGCCCACCTTTCTTATTCCGTCGCGTCAGACCTGTCTGACGTTTTTCCGTATGTGCCGGATATACTTCTATTGACATAGAAAAGCATGATATCTTCCAAAGAGGCCTGTTCGATGATCATTTCCGGATAAAGCTTCGCGCATGCTCTCCTGTCATTTACCAAGACTTCCACGCCATAAGTTCCTGACTGTGCATAGACAATAAAAGACTCGTTGATATCCTTTAAATCATCCTTTTTGCATTTCAGCAGGCCATGCTTTTCTATGATATCATCCTTATTGCCTGCAAGAACGATTTTTCCGCCATTAATAAATACAACCTCATCAGCCAGCTTTTCCAGATCTCCTGTAATATGGGAGGAAAGTAAGATGGTATGATCTTCTTCCAGAACGTACTCTCTGAATATCTGAATCATCTCATTTCTAACGATGGGATCAAGACCTGATGTGGGCTCATCCATGATAAGAAGTTTTGCATTGTGGGAAAGCGCAACTGCAATCTGGAGCTTCATACGCATACCGCGGGAGAAGCTGCCGCACTGTTTCTTTACAGGAAGCGAAAAACGCTTTAGGTAATCAAAGAATACCTTTTCATCCCAATTTTTATAGATATTCTTCATCATGATATTGATGTCTTTTCCTGTCATAAATTCATGAAAACCCATTTCATCAAATACCACGCCGATGTCTTCACGAAGCTTTGCGCTGTCATCTTTAATATTCTGCCCGAATACGTAGATCTCCCCGGCGTCAACATTTAGGACGTCCAGGATGAGCTTGATAGTAGTCGTCTTACCAGCGCCGTTTTGCCCTATAAATCCACATACGGAACCTTCCGGCACTGCAAAGCTGATTTGATCAATTTTAAAATCACCAAAGTCTTTTGTTGCATTTTTAATTTCTATTACGTTCATGTTCTTTCCTCTCTGCATCAGCGGCAATGCCTGTTTTTTGGCATTTTTCTTCATATAACAGACTGAGTGTTTCTTCCAGCTCATGATAGGAGACCTTGCCAAGAATGGCCTTATCTACAGCTGTCTCTAAAATCTCCTGAATAGCATACATTAGATTTTCCTTAATGATCTCGCTATTGATTCCTTTTACATAGCAGCCTTTCCCCGCTATGGAATAGATAAATCCATCCCTTTCCAGATCTTCATATGCTCTTTTTGTTGTAATTATGCTGATCTTAAGCTCCTTAGCAAGCACTCTCATGGAAGGCAGTGCATCCCCTTCTTGTAGATCGCCTGTTATGATCTGGCTCTTTATCTGTTCCTCTATCTGCTCATAAATAGGAACACCGGAACTGTTACTAATAATAATATCCATAATCATTTCCTTTGCGCGCGTGGTCAAACTTCGTTAAACTTCAGTGCAGGTAGAATACCACATAAATAATCAACTACTGTATATATACACTATATACAGTGCATAGTATCTTGTCAAGTGTATTTTTAGGGTAAATTTTGAAATAGGATTTCTTCTTGTTCTTACATTTAAAAAGATTCAAAATTTGTAGATTGATGTAAAATCTTATTGATATATAAGGAAAATGGTGCTAGACTGAAATCGATCTTTTTCTATAATAAATTAAAATCTTGAAAATTGGAGATAGGACAGATGCATAGCTACAAATTTTTACTTGATTTGGCAATTATATTATTATGTACCAAATTATTAGGTGTTACGACAACAAGAATACGAATGCCGCAGGTGGTTGGTGCGCTGATGGCAGGACTTTTGCTGGGACCGGCGATGTTGGGAGTTCTGTCAGAAACGGATTTTTTGAATGCCGTGGCAGAACTGGGTGTGATCGTTCTGATGTTCAGCGCCGGACTGGAAACGGATATCAAGGAGTTAAAAAAGAGTGGAAAAGCCGCTCTGATCATTGCAGTCTGTGGTGTTATCGTACCGATTGCTGGTGGTTTTTTGTGTGCCTATTTCTTTAATAAACCGGAAGTAATACAGTCAGACGCATCGTGCAGCGTTCTGCTGCAGAACATATTTATAGGAGTGATCCTGACTGCCACTTCCGTAAGCATCACAGTAGAGACGCTGAAAGAACTTGGAAGATTGAAAACACATTCAGGTAATGCGATTCTCGGAGCGGCAATCATTGATGATATTCTGGGAATCATTGCACTGACAATCATTACAAGTATGGCAGATCCTTCAGTCCGCATTTTAGTAGTTCTGGGAAAAATAGTGGGATTTTTTATGTTTGCCATTGTGGCCGGCTTCCTGTTTTATAAAGTTTACCACTATTGGATGTCACGCGCGGATAAAATGCGCCACAGGCATGTGATTGCGGCCTTTGTGTTTTGCCTGCTCATGGCATACCTGTCGGAACGTTTTTTTGGAGTAGCGGACATTACCGGAGCATACATAGCCGGACTGATTATTTCTAATACAGGAAAGTCCGAATATATGCTTGGAAAGTTTGATGTTGTATCATTTCTTTTGCTGTCCCCTGTGTTCTTTGCAAATATAGGGCTTTCTGTTACGCTTCCGAAAATGACGCCCGCTATTATTCTGTTTACTCTGATACTTGTTATTGTGGCGATTCTGACAAAGGTTATCGGGTGTGGTCTGGGTGCAAAGATGTGCGGATATCAGACAAACCAGTGCAAGCGGATTGGTGTCGGAATGGTATCCAGAGGAGAGGTTGCCCTTATAGTGGCAAGTAAAGGAACTGCACTTGGACTACTGGGAAGCGCTTTTGTAGGACCGGTGGTGATTATGGTGGTGATCACAACAATCATTACCCCTATTCTGCTCAAGGTTGTCTATAGGAGCGGAGCGGTTGCTGCTGTTGAAGCAGATGAAGATATTACAGGACATTATGATGAACTTGCAAATGTTCGTAGAGAGCATCAGTCATAAGGAAATCACATAATTTACAGGTGAAAAACATATGAAATATATCAAAATTACTCTGGCGCTTCTTGCCTGCTGTATGGTATCTGGCTGTACAACAAGGGAGGGGACGGAGGAACTTATAAGCGGTAATTTCATCAGCGGCCAAAACTTAGGGGAGGATACTTCCCTGGAGAATACTGGCGGAGAAGCTGCTGTAGATATTGCATCGGAAGAAACGGAGTCATACATTGAGGGACCGGTGTGGTCAAACCAAACGATTTTGAATGCCGGTGAGAAACCGGAAATCATGTACCGTGTGGAGGGAGAAGATTCCATTGTTACGGTGGCGGGAACGGAGGATACCGTTTATGCCGTGATAGCTGATTATGATGGTGACGAAAAATTTTCCTACAGTCTGATTGCGATAAACAGAAAGGCGGCAGATGGGGAGGAACTTTTTCCGGTAACGGAGATCGATCATTTTTCTGATGCAGGCAATTTCCGGCTGGGATATTACCACAATACACTATATCTCTTGTGGTCTGGCTATGATGCGTCGGCAGGTGACTGGATCGATGTTGTGTATGCTTATGAGGACGGGGAGGATGGTACTGTACGAAAAACCGGGGATGACGTAACGACGATGCTTACAGATCTTCTGGCGGAGGATTATAAGTTCTGCGGTGATTTTTATGATGCAATGGTAAGCCTGAATACAAATGACAGGATACTTTTGTGGAAACAGGGAGAGAAAGTGTATTCCTTTGATACAAAAGGAAATATCTGTGGCGAGTATGCTGTGGATTCGTCCATTAATATAAGTTTGTCAACGGATGGCAGATATCTGATTGGCACAGGAGACGACGCTTATTCTGTTTATGATCTGGAAAATATGGATCAAGGTCCTTTGATGGAAGGGCCAAGGGATATCTGGAATGATTCGGTTGATTTGCTTACTGTTAGAAATGGAAGCATTTATTATTATCGCAAGGAACCGTATGCATTTCACAGTAACTATTACGATTTCTACCGGTATGATATCGCTGCCGGAGAAGAGGTTTACCTTTTTGAGACAGAGACCATTCCGGGGCAGCCGGATAAAAATGTGATTAACGGCGTTACTGGTTTTTCCGTAAGAGGGGATAACTGTTATTTCCTTAATTATGATGACGGAAGCCTATGGTGGTTCTCCTGCGCGTTGTCAGGGGAAGTTCCTACGTTGGAAAGACTTGGGCTGGTGCGGGAATACCAGGGGATCTTCGATGTGGGAGAGGTTGTATATGACCATAATGAGAAGGTCTGTGAGGCCTGCGGCAAGGAATTATATGCATATTATATTGAGAGTGTGATCTTGTCCACGGAGGAGATCCCCTGTGCGGAGCAGATCAATGAAATCCTTCGGGAAGCAATGGAAACCGAAGTTGGGCAATGTGAGAATTTTTTGGAAGAATGCTATCAGGACTATCAGGATGAATTTCAGGCTGAGATAGAAATCGAAGGTCAGGAATACCTATGTAACAACAACCATTTGGTTGATAGACTTTATGAGACGAAATATTTTGACGGTGTAACACAGTATACATTTGAACGTGAGGGGGAGGAAAGACAGCATCTTTATCTGGAAGTAGATTTTAGCGGTTATTTGTATACGGGCGGCGCGCATGGTGAGCCGTTTAGGCAAACATATCTGTTTGATCTGGATGACGGCTCTATCGTATCTGTGGGAGATATTTTCGGCGTCAGCGAAGAAGAATACCGCAGACTGGCTGCAGAATATACGGTGGAGGATTTCCGGGAAAATGGGGAAAAATATTTCTTAAGTGATGAAGATAGCATATACGAGTATGCATATGAACATGTTGATTTTCATTTTCTGATGTATCTTTCAGAGGAGGGGGTAGTAATTGAATATTCTCCATATGAGTTAGGACCATATGCATCAGGATTTATTCCGGTAACCATACCATATGAGGAACTGGGTATTCGTCTGGTCGATGTCTATGGAGTGAATGCAGCGTCGTATAGTAATTAAGTTAGAAAGGTCTCCTATGATTATCATAGAAGACCTTTTGTTGATTCACCAAAAATATTCAGATCCATAAATCTACTGCAAATCATTGCTTTCTTAGATCAATATTCCGCACTTCATTTCTTACCTTCAGCACGAATCCCGGAGATACGGAAAATTCATCAATACCCATCCGAAGGAAGGTTTCTGTTAAAGTCGTATCGGCGGCAAGTTCACCGCAGATACCGATCCACGCGCCATGCTTGTGGGCATTTTGTGCGGAAAGCTCGATCAGCCTGAGGATCGCCTCATGGTGTGTGTCGCAGAACTCTTCAAGATTGGAATTCTGCCGGTCACAAGCAAGGGTATACTGCGTCAGGTCGTTGGTGCCCACGCTGAAGAAATCAACCATCGGCGCAAGTTTGTCGCTGATCATCGCCGCAGCGGGTGTTTCGATCATGATGCCGATCTCCACATTGTCAGAGTATTCGATATTTTCCGTTTTCAATTCTGCTTTCACTGCTTCGCAGAACTGCAGGGCTTTTTCCACCTCCGATACCGAGATGATCATCGGGAACATGATTCCCAGATTGCCGTAAGCAGACGCCCGGTATAATGCCCGAAGCTGAGTCTTAAAGATCTCCGGACGTGTCAGGCAGATCCTGATCGCCCTGTAGCCGAGAGCTGGATTTTCTTCTTTGGCAAGATCAAAATAATCTACCTGTTTGTCAGCGCCGATATCGAGAGTACGGATGATGACTTTTTTGCCTGCCATGCTTTCCAGAACTTTTTTATAAGCTGTAAACTGTTGTTCCTCGGTAGGGTAATCGTCATTTTCCAGATAGAGAAACTCGCTTCGGAAAAGTCCGATGCCGCCTGCATCATTCTGTAATACCGCGCCGATGTTGCCTACGCCGCCGATATTGGCATAGATATTGACTTTTGTGCCGTCAAGCGTCACATTCTCCTTGCCTTTCAGTTCCAGCAGAAGCTTCTTTTGTGCAATATCTTCCGCCTGTTTTTTTGTCATTCTGGCAAGAGTATCTTCGTCGGGTTCTACATAGATC
>CAMWHY010000124.1 GCA_947174185.1 uncultured Lachnospiraceae bacterium
GGGATAGCGACTGGTAAGGCAGGACCGCAGCGCTGTTTCACTTTTCCCACCAAGATAACCGTGTGCAGTATCAAAATAATTGAACCCATTTTCAAGAAAGGCATCCACCATTCTTGAAAACTCCTGTGTATCTACCTCTCCGTCTTTCATTGGCAGACGCATACATCCAAATCCAAAATTTTTCTTAATCTGTTCCACTGTGATATCCCCTTTCTCATTTCATTAGACAGATGTCGATACTTCCTTTATTATAAAAAAACACTGCCCCGGAGTCAATTTGACTTCCGGGGTATTCTTATAAGAAAATCTAATATGAAAAAATCTTATTCAAATTTTTGTTTCAGTATACCTGCAAATTCTTCCACATAAAAGCCGGAATTATCCCTTTTCCAAAACGCGCAGTAATTACGCCTGATCTGTGTATCACCTCTAAAGAGAGGAATCCGACTGATAGACGAACCAACATTTTCTGCCTTTTTCGCACCCTCTACCGGCATAAAACCCTGCCCTCCTATCACCATTAACCGTGCTTCTTCCAAGTTCTCCGCATAAAGAAAATCCCCTTGGAAGCCGACTACTACCTGATAATATTCCTGTTCTATTTCCCTCTGATCTTTTGACGAAACAAGGATGCAGGGAACATTCTTCAATTCCTGCGGAGTGATGGATGGCAATGCAGCAATCGGGTTTCTGTTTGAAATCTCTATATACTCACTTCCAACCGTCAGGAGAAGATTCACATATTCATCCGAAAAAACCCTGCGCTGATCGTTCATAACAAGATCTACGTCCCCATTTCGGAGCAGTCCATATAATTCCTCATGATTTCCATATTTGATCTTTACCAGCACATCCGGATATTTAGCTGAAAATTCTTCCAAAGCAAGATGAAACTCCTGACCGCTGTAACAGCGCAGATATCCAATCTTTAATGTAGTTTTATTGCCCACGGAAAGTCTGCCCGCTTCCTGACACATCCTTTCATAATCAGCAATCAACACAAGGCTTTTTTTATAAAAATATTCTCCGGCGGATGTAAGCGTAAATTTACGATTTTTCCTTTCTAACAGGTCAAATCCCAGCTCCCGCTCCAATGCCTGTATCTGCTGCGAAATAGCAGACTGTGAGATATGGCACTCCTCGGCCGCCTCCGAAAAACTGTTATTGCGGACAACAGACTGAAAATATCGGATTTGTCGTATCATTTATCCTTCTGGCCTCCATTTATACACTGCCATTATATACGGAGAAATGAATAATATCAAGTCATCCAAATAAAACTTTTAGGGAGCAAAAAATAAATTTGATTCATTCATGCACATCGGAATGATAAGGAAAAAAATAAACTGTTGTTTATAGGCTTTCTTCACATACTCCATCTCCCCATGCCGCAAGATATGATACACATGGCCAGATTGAATCCCGCAGAAGTAACTGTTTTTTTAATCTATGGGATTCTTTTGTTTGCCCTTTAACCTCAAAAGCAATGCTGATTCCATATGCAGCAATTACATAGTCAAGGTCGCTTTGAAGCTGTTCTGTCCGTATTACCGCATTCTCAAGACTTTCATTTCCTGATAAAGCGGACACGGCAAGGCGGTATGCAGTATGGTGCCCCACTGCCATATCAGAATGAAATTCTTTTAGTAAAGAAGCGTCCGCCCCCATCCGCAGACAACCCAAAGTATGCCAATAGATAACAGCAATAGCCATTTCATCATCACAAGGGAGGCATTTCTCAAACCATTTTACGGCATTTGCATAATCTTTCATAAAATAATGCCATATGCCAATTGAGTAAGCAATGGTTTTTTGGGAGATTCCGAGGAAAAGCGAGCGGTCGTAAGCAGCCTTTGCTTCATCGAATTTCCGTATGGTAAGATACGCGCCCCCAAGCCGCAGATAGAGCATAGGATCATTGTCACGAATAGCTTCTGCGGATAAGTAAGCGGTAATTGCATCATGAAATCGGTATTGTGCAGATAGGGCATTTCCGAGAGAAATTTTGCTTTGGTAGTCATCTGATTCCCTCAGCCAGAACATTTCCTCAGTATCTTCTATCGTGCATGGAGCATCATACAATTGGCTTTCAAGGGGTGCTTTTCTCTCCTTCATCTTTCATCCTCTATCAATCTTTTAACCTCTTCCATGCTTATGCCTCGTTCTTTGGCAATGCGTTTCAAGTCATCATACTCGAATTTAGAACGTGTTACACCGTATCCGGAAGATATTTTTTTCCGAACTGAACCATAAGGGGTGTCAAGCGTCTCGGTTTCCCTCTCTAAAATGTAGCGGCGTGATACAGCTTCCCGGATGCCGAGCGTTGTAGTATGGCGGAACATTAAGGATATCATTTTTTCCTTTTCCTGTTCGCGGCATATAACGCGGAGCAGAATCCCCGGCCTTGATTTTTTCATCCCGACCGGAACAGTATAGACCTCCAACGCTCCGCCGTCAAACAGGGATTCCATTGCAAAACCTACTGCTTCAGCGGTCATATCGTCCACGTTGCAGGAAAGTTCCAAAATCATGTCATTATTTTGCGTGGTTTCGCCAAGCATTGCCCTGACACAGTTCGCTGTTGTAAAATCTTTCCTGCCCATGCCATATCCGATTGTGCTTACTTTCATGATCGGCATATCTCCAAAATCCGTTGCAAAATGCTTAAGCAGGGCAGCTCCGGTAGGTGTGCATAGTTCGCCCTTTATGCCACCGCCGTAAATCGGGACATCTTGGAGGATGTATGCGGTAGCAGGAGCCGGTACGGGCAGAATCCCATGCGCGCATTTTACATGTCCGCTGCCAACATGAATGGGTGATGCAATGACTTTATCAGGTGAAATCCTGTCCATCAACATACACACAGCAGTAATATCAGCAACCGCATCCATTGTTCCAACTTCGTGGAAATGAATTTCCGATACGGGGACACCATGTGCTTGGCTTTCTGCCTCTGCTATCAGACCATAAACTGCAAGAATATTTTCTTTTATGCTTTGCGACAGATGTAAATCAGTAATAATATGCTCAATCTGGTGCATTCCGCTATGATGATGCTCCGGATGGCTGTGTTCATGATCGTGATGCTCTTCGCCGCTGTGTTCATGCCCATGATGATGGTTGTGCAATGCTTCGTTTTCTTCCATGCCGTTTACTATGACATTAATGTGTGCGCCTCTAATGCCGCATTTTATGGAAGTTTCCTTTATAAACTCTACACCGGGAATGCCAAGTGAATTTAATTCCTTTATAAACATATCCGGTTCAGGCAACAATTCCATTAGCGCAGCCATCAACATATCACCAGCAGCGCCCATTCCACAATCTAAATATAATGTTTTCATTATTATAACCATACTCCAATCTGCCTGTTTTACAGACGTTTTATGCCATGTGATTAATCATACTTGCAAAATAACCGGCTCCAAAACCATTATCTATATTTACAACAGAAACGCCGCTTGCACAGGAATTAAGCATGGAAAGCAGTGCTGAAAGTCCTCCAAAGGACGCCCCATATCCTACACTGGTAGGGACGGCGATAACCGGACAATCTGCAAGACCGCCAATAACGCTGGCAAGCGCTCCCTCCATCCCGGCTATTGCCACAATAACGCTGGCACTCATGATTTCTTCTTTATGTGAAAGAAGGCGGTGGAGTCCGGCGACTCCTACGTCGTAAAGGCGGGTGACTTTATTTCCCATTACTTCGGCAGTCAGAGCTGCTTCTTCTGCAATAGGGATATCACTTGTGCCGCCTGTTGCGACAACAATCGTCCCTATGCCTGTTGGTCCAGGCATTTCACCGACGATCCCAATTCCTGCCTCTTTATAAAAACAAAGCGGGTGATGTTCCTGTATAATTTCTGCTGACTCCTTAGTAAGTCTGGTGATCAGAACCGTATGCTGCCCATTTTCCAGCATAGTATTAAGGATGCCGATAATCTGTTCAGGTGTTTTGCCTGCTCCATATATAACTTCAGTAGCACCTTGCCGTATCTTGCGGTGTAGGTCTACTTTTGCATAGCCAATATCCTCGAAAGGTTCCGTTTTCAGTCTGAGAAGCGCATCATCAACAGTTAAGCTCCCCTGCCTGACTGCTTCAAGGATATCTTTTGTTTCTGTGTTCATTCACGCACCTCCAAATCAAGTAAGACAGCAGAATAATATTTTTTAAGTTCCTGTAATATTTCTTTCCTGTATTTTAAGATTCTATCTAATTGAAGTTCCGGAATCTGGATTTTGGCAGAATCCCCAAACAATCTGACACGAAAATCAGTGAATCCGAGTGAATGAAGAAAATTTTCTGCACGTTCGGTATTGGATAATCTTTCTGCGGTAATCTCAACTCCTGTTGGTATTCTGGTGGCAAGACAGGCGTATGCAGGTTTGCTCCATGTAAATAGTCCAGCATCTTTAGACAGTCTGCGTATTTCTGCTTTAGCCAGTCCGCACTCTCTTAGTGGTGAGCGGACTGAAAGTTCTTTGAGCGCTTTCATCCCAGGGCGTTCCGAGGAATCATCAGAGGCATTTGTGCCATCCAACAGAAGAGAGAACCCGTCATTTATGGCCGCCTCCATAATTTTAGAAAAAAGGATTTTTTTACAAAAATAACATCGTTCCGGTGGATTTGCAGTTATTTGTGCAGATGACAGTACATCTGCCTCTATTACTGTCATGTCTATATTCAAAAAATCGGCAATACGCTGTGCATCGTCAAACTCAAATTGTGGTTGGAAGGCGGATTTCACATAGTATGCTTTCGTCTGTATGCCATATTTTGATGCCGCATATAGAAGATATGCTGAGTCTACACCTCCGGAAAAGGCAATAGCAGTTTTGGGATTATCTTTAAAAAATGTTACTAAATCCAATTTGGAATCCTCCGTACATTTAGTTAATATCATCGGAAAACGGTTCTGCCAATTTTCGCAGAACCGCCTTTGATAATTCAGATTTTCTTTTTGAAAAGAACGGATTTCACAACACCTTTAGGATCTTTGGCAAGCAGGATTACAAGCCAGATAATAAGTCCAAGTGCTACAACGGATAATCCCAGATAAAAATCATTGAGCATATCTATTGGGGCAGGAGTGAAATACTCATCATGAATTTCTGCATATTCAAAAACAGCATCAACAAGCCACATAAGAGATGCGCCCCAATACATCCAGCAAAGGATGCCTATTTTCATCTGGCTTTTTGGTGCATTACGATACCAGATAATGGTACAGATAATTGCTGCAAAGACCGTGGTTAATAAGGTCATAACAGTACCTCCTATTTAGATGATGGTAAAAGCGCTGCAGATTTTACAGCTCTATTTTCAATCACATTTGAAACTGCGAGCATACCGCACCACACCACTGTTACGAGAACTGCCATTGTGACACCGGCGGTAGACATTTCATGCAGCATTTCAGCGGCATCCGATGGATTGCTGGCAGCAGACAGGAATGGGAACCACGGAACAACCTCTCCATGCCATACATGCTCAAAAGCAAGCAGCGCAGAGCCGCCCCATAGCAGATTGTTCAGCCATTTAAGTTTTTTGGAAAAAGGAGTCTTTACCGCTTCTGTGACGGTTGAGCCATCCAGACTGATATGTACGGTTTCCGGAGCAGATTCCTTTGATTGCATAACTTTTGATGCAACGGTGGTGATAACTGCCTCCGCTGCGGGTACTAAGAAACAAGCCATTTGTTTTTCCTCCTGATAAATTTTTTGGAAAGGTCAGTTATGCATAATCAAAAAAACACACAGATTCTCCTCTGAGAATTGTGTGCTTTCATAGCATACATAAACTGAACTTAATAATGAAACGCTTCAGCGCTGTGCATTGGCTCCATGCCAACAAGTATAGCAATTATAACCCTGTTTTTTATAGCTGTCAAGAATTAAATTATTTCTCTATTTTGTGCAGTTCTCGGAGAACTTCTTCAATCAGTTCTTTAATGCTGAGAGTCCGTACTCCTACTACAATATTATCACAATGATTCACAGGAATCAGAAGACGTTTCGCATCGCTTTGTCCGATTGCTTTTGCCATAGCAGGGGTAATTTCGCCTAATAGGGAATCTGCAACAACGATTCCAATAGGTCCGATGATAACATCGGCTTTTCTTGCCCCCACAATAACAGCATTTTCTCCGGTAGCAGCATAATCTGCTCCGGCTTTCAGCATTACGGAGGTAGCCGTGGTGTTTGTGCCAACAGCAGTAATAAGAGTATCTGGTAGATTCTGCTTGATAGTTGTAACAACTTGTTTCCCAATACCGCCGCCTTGTGCATCAATAATTAGGATATTCATAGTTAGTGTTCTCCTTTCAGTTTAACAAAACAATCATATTTTTTTGCAGTTTTCATAATCCTTCCTCCACAAATCCCGATTTTGGGGATACTACAACATTGAAATTATACCTCAATTTTTTGCAGTTTTCCATATAAACCATCATACTCTTATCAGGGTATCATATTATCATTTAACCACATGACCCCCATTTTAACCTTATTTTCATCTTTAATCAGTACTTTAACGCATCTTTAGGAATGTTCTAAAGATAATTAGCCATACTTATTTGATCCATAATATTTACAACGCAATCAGTTTACGTAGTCAAATTTATATAATGCGGAATGATATCCTCATAATTTCCATCACCCAATAAAAATCCGTTTGGTATGCATCCAAGCTGCGTAAATCCAAGCTTCTTATATAATGCCAACGCGGCTTGGTTACTTTTCACCACAGCATTAAACTGTAAGATCCTATAATCCAGTTCTTTTGCCTTCTTCATACAGTCCTTCACAAGCGCTTCCCCGATATGCTGTCCTCGGCAATTCTTTCTCACAGCATAACTGGCGTTACAGATATGCCCGCATCTTCCAACATTGTTCGGGTGAAGAATATATAGTCCGACAACTTCAGATTCCATGTTACATGCAACCCCTGTATAAGACTGCCCCGCGAAAAAATCCCTTCCGGTTTCCAGTGTAAGCAATTCCATCTGCGGAAATGCAACACCATCCTCCACAACGCTGTTCCAGATCTTTACAGCTTCCGCCAGTTCTGTTTCCGTCAATTCCTTTATTTTAATTTCCATATCTGTTCTTTTCACCTTTCAAGATGCCTCTCAACCGTTACTATATTACAACAGCTTATCCGTCAAATCATTTACATATCGGAGATAATATTCGTTTAAAAACATCATAGTTCATTGTATCTCTTGGTGAGCAGTAAACAGCAAACTCAATAGCCTTAAAATGATATAGATAAGTTTGAACTACCTCACACATAGCCTGTGCTACTACATCAGGCGGATTCTGAAATGCCCCACAGCCGAAAGCTCCCAGAATCACTACTTCTGCGCCATTCAAACTCGCAATATCAAGAACTCTGCTGATACGTTTCTTATGTAACTCCAGTAATTCACTTGGTTTGATAGAAACTGCTCTATCTCCTGAGTCAGGGTTCATGGCATTGCTGGGCTTACTGCGCAGGTTCGGTGCCGCACAGGATATCATATCAACTTCATACCAGAGTTTTTCCGCCAACAATTGCGGATGATCAGTATCACTCTTGAACACTGTCACTCCCGGCGTATAAATACAGTCATTATTATATAGAGCATTCATCTGTCCGGAGTGCAAAGCATTTCGATGATAATAATGAAACTTACTTGTTACCTCATAATCTGAAATACAGGGGTATAAGGTACTGCATCGGCAGATCGCTTCCTCCTGCGCGTTTGACCCATTTGTAACACCACCTCCTGCATTAGTGGCGGACGCAAAGTTAAGAACGCAGACTTTTTGTTCCAAGTATTCACTCGCAGCCTCAAGACTTCTTTTCTGAGATACCAATACTTTTGCAGGTACATTATATTTAGCCTTTGGTGTAATGATTTCAACATCTTCTGTCACAACTTGCTGATTTTCTTTGGAAAAAGTTACTGAATCCACAAGCCGTTTAACTGTTGTATAAAGCCGCTTGGTTTCCTCAAAAATTTCTTTTCGTTCTTCACGCACATCCTTAGGCATAGTAACATTTCCTCCTTTTCCCTTTTAGATGTCTACAAAAAATGAGAGCTTTTCAAACCGGATCACGACTTGAAAAGCTCTCTATTTAAAACATTTTATTAGAACTTTCTAACATTTCTTAGAAACGGTTTGCTTTAGCAGCTTCTTCAATAGAAGCAACAGCATCCTAATATCATGATTTTCCAG
>CAMWHY010000125.1 GCA_947174185.1 uncultured Lachnospiraceae bacterium
AGCTCCATGAAGCAGGCTCTCTGCATCCGTAAGCTGTTCCAGAACCGAGGTGAGCTCCGCATCCAATCCGGCTGCCTGATTCATCTCATGAAGGGCATACCCCAGTTGATCCAATATCCCGTCATGATCCTGCTCCAGATAATTAGCGGTACGATTGACGGAATCCGCAATCCGTTTAAAATTCTGCATCTTATGGAACTGCTTCTCCAGCTCCTCGTCTTCTCCTTCTTTGAGATAGGCTGAAAAGATCTCATTCACCTCATATTCCGCCAATGCGACCTCTCTCTGTCTGGCCGCATCGTCCATGAATAACTGTTCCACTTCCTTTTTGTATTCCTCGCATACTCTGTACTGCTTCGCAAGCTCGATTTTTATCTCTTCAAGTTCTTCACCGCAGTATTCATCCAAAAGCATCTGGCACTTCTTATTTTGTAATAATGACTGATGCTCCCGTTGCCCATGAATATTAATAAGAAATTCAGCCAGCTCCTTTACCTGTTTCGCAGATACTGTCTCCCCGCATATCTTCATAATGCTTTTTCCGGGCATGATCTTTCTTGTCAGGATCAGGATACCGTCCTCTTCAATCGGAAGATCCATCTCCCTGATCTTTGCTATCTGTTGTTCCTGTCCGACCTGAAACACCAGCTCCACTAACGCATAATCCGCACCCTCGCGGATCACATCATGCTCTACCTTTCCGCCAAGGGCATAACCTATGGAGCCAATCACGATAGATTTACCGGCCCCCGTTTCCCCGGTCAGAAGATTCAGCCCTTCATGGAAATTTACTTCTGCCTCTTCAATCAATACCAGGTTTTTCACGTGTAAACTGACTAACATATTACCACTCCTTTACATAAGTATTACTCTTTCTCCTATCTGATACTTATGCATTAGACACTCAGCCTTTTATGTAATACTTCCAAAAAGCCTACGTCACTCAACTTGATCATCTTTGTTACTTGTGACGAACGGAAAACCGTCACTCTGTCTCCAGGATGGAGAATAGCCTGTCCAGTGCCGTCAAAGCAGGCTTCCACCTCTACCAGTTTTTCTCCCCTCGGCGGCAGAACTTCAATTTCAATCTTATCCTCCGGCGACAAAATGATACTTCTGGTACTCATCGTATGCGGACAGACCGGAGTCAGCACGATCAGCCTCGCCTTGGGTTCCACGATGGACCCGCCCGCGGAAAGATTGTAACCGCTGGAACCGGTAGGCGTACTTAATATGATCCCGTCTGCGTAAAAATCATTCAGATATTTTCCATTGACAGAAACACGATAACCGATGATCTGAAAATCTCCACGTCTTGTCAACACGACATCATTCAGTGCACTGATGGCTTCTATACCTGCAGTTTTTGCTCCTGTTCCTTTGCAATCAACTAAACCTGCCAGCATCATCCGCTCTTCAATATGATAATCATCCGAGACAAGCTGCCTCATAGCACCGGGGATATTGTTCCGTTCGATCTCCGTCAGATATCCCAGCGTACCAAGATTGATACCGATCAACGGAATCCCCAGCCCAACGATATCATTCGCCGCCCTGATCATCGTCCCATCGCCACCCAGCACGATGATACACTCCGTTTCCGCCGTAATGCGCCCCGACGATCTTTCCTCGATATTCTCTTCCACTACAACCTCCACGCCGGGATCGCATCGATAAAGCTCCTCCCGCACCGAAAATGCAATTTTCAGATCAACGTCTTTGAGGTGGTTCGGCATGATATAAAATCTTTTCATATTAATCCTCCATGTCGCAGCTCTGCTGTCAGCGGCGGCAATTCTTCTCACACCAGTTGATTGTGCGCGGCATCTACAATCTCCCCTATCACAGACAATCCTATCCTGTCGTCTCCTTCGGACTTTTCTATCTCCAGCAGATATTCAATATTCCCCTCCGGTCCACGGATCGGCGAATAATCAAGATCCAATAAACGAAATCCTAGCTCTTTAGCATATCCAAAGGCGGCTTCGATCACTTCCCTATGTACCTTTGAATCCCTAACGACGCCTTTTTTTCCAACCTGATCCCTGCCCGCTTCAAACTGGGGCTTAATAAGGCATACCATTTTGGCATGCTCCCTTAATAACGGATAAGCTGCAGGCAGTATCTTTGAAAGGGAGATAAAAGAAACATCAACTGACGCAAAATCAATGGGATCTGACAGATCCTCAGGCTTTATATATCGAAAATTGGTCTTTTCCATACAGATCACACGTTCATCATTGCGCAGTTTCCATGCAAGCTGACCATGTCCCACATCAATGGAATACACTCTGGCTGCACCATTTTGCAGCATACAGTCAGTAAATCCGCCTGTGGATGCTCCGATATCCATACAGATCATGCCGTCAAACTGAAGTCCAAATACCTGTACCGCCTTTTCCAGCTTCAATCCGCCCCTGCTCACATATTTTAAAGCAGCCCCGTGAAGTTCAATCTTCACCTTGGTTTCCTCAAACGCAGTGCCTGCTTTGTCTTCCCGCTGTCCGTTGACAAACACATTGCCTGCCATGATCATAGCCTTCGCTTTTTCCCTTGACTCTGCAAGCCCCTGCTTACACAGCAGAACATCCAAACGCTCTTTCATATGATCTCGAATATCCTCTCCAAAATATGTTCTGCATCAATTCCGATCTCAGCCTTTAACAGTTCTACATTGCCATGCTCTACGTATTCATCCGGGATCGTAATCGTCAGCAGTTTTGCCAGTGCTCCCTGTCCGGATACGCTTTCTTCATTTTGGATCCTCCTGACTTTCTCTCCAAATCCTCCGCTTGCAACATTTTCCTCCATCGTCACAACCAGTTTATGGGTACAAAGCGCCGTCCGGATCATTTCTTCATCAATCGGCTTTACGAACCTCGCATTAATCAGAGAACATCCATGCCCCTTTTCTTTCAGCAATGTCCTGACTTCCACCGCAACCTTGACCATGCTTCCAACAGCAATCAGGCAGATCTCATCTTCCTGAACGATCATCTCACTCCTGCCATATACGATAGGGCTGCGGTACTCCTGCAGTCCCGCATAAGCTTCCCCACGGGGATATCTGATGGCAATCGGACCCGCAAATTCAACAGCGAACTTCAGCATATCGGAAAGCTCCCATTTATTTTTTGGCGCCATAATATGCATATTAGGAATCGAGGAAAGATAGGAAAGGTCAAAGATGCCCTGATGCGTCTCGCCATCACTGCCTACCAGTCCGGCTCTGTCAATCGCAAAGATTACCGGCATATTCTGAATACAGACGTCATGCAGAATCTGGTCATATGCACGCTGTAAAAAAGAAGAATACACAGCCACGATAGGTTTCATGCCGCCCGCTGCCAGACCTGCCGCAAAGGTAACGGCATGCTCCTCGGCAATCCCCACGTCAAAAAACCGCTCTGGAAATATATTATGAAACCGTTTCAGTCCCGTTCCATCCGGCATCGCCGCTGTAATCGCTACGATCTTTTCATCCTGCTGTCCCAGCTTGCACATCACGGTAGAAAATACATCCGTATAATTTGCCCTCTCCCTGATCTTCTTCGGCAGACCGGTCTCTATCTCAAAAGGCTCCGCCCCATGGAATCTGGCAGGATGCCTTTCTGCTGGCGGATAACCTTTTCCCTTTTGCGTCATGGCATGGATGATCACCGCATTTTTACATCTTTTTGCATCTTTGATCGCACGCATCAGGGCATTGATATCATGTCCGTCCACCGGTCCAAGATACGTCAGTCCCATATCTTCAAAAAACATCCCCGGAATAACCAGATGCTTAGCGCTGCTCTTGACACGCCGGATCGTCTCCACAACGCCCTCGCCTCTTTTGGATTTCATCAACGTATTATAAACGCCCTCTTTCAGTCCAAGATATGGTTCCGCCGTCCTGATGCCGTTCAGATATTGGGAAATACCTCCTACATTCTCGGAAATAGACATATTATTATCATTCAGTATGATGATAAAATTCGTTTCCAGTTTGGAGGCATTGTTCATCGCCTCATAAGCCATGCCCCCGGTCAGGGAACCATCTCCAATCACGGAAACAACCGTATAATTTTCCCCTTTGAGATCTCTTGCCATGACCATGCCAAGACCTGCGGAAATAGATGTGGAACTGTGCCCAGTGTCAAAACAGTCGCATTCACTTTCCTTGCGTTTCGGAAAGCCGCTCATTCCGCCAAACTTCCGAAGCATATCAAAACCTTCCTTACGACCGGTCAGGATCTTATGGGTATAGGACTGGTGCCCCACATCCCAGATGATCTTATCTTCCGGCAGGTTTAAGCTTAAATGCAGTGCCATCGTCAGCTCTACCGCACCAAGATTGGAACCGAGATGTCCGCCATTCTCACTGATCTTCTCTATCAAAAAAGTTCGAATCTCCCCTGCAAGCTTTCCATAATCTTTACGATCGATCAGCTTGATATCATTTTCCTGCTTGATATGCTCCAGAAGGGAATCCCCTGTCTCCCATTCTTCTTTATCAACTGCCATGACCGTCTCCATATTTTCTCACACCCCGTAAACCTAATACATTTACTCTGCCAGCATCACTGCTTTTCTACTATTGCAGATGCCGTCTACATCTTCCGCTCCATCAGATGCTTCATTAACTCTGCCAGAAATTCCAGAGAACCTGTCGCGGACAAGGTCCCCAACAGTCTGACCGCTTCCTCTGACATCTTTTTCTGATCTTCCTTCGCACCCGCCAGTCCCCTGTACGATACATAAGTCATCTTATGATTCTTTTCATCGCTTCCGACGGGTTTCCCCAGTTCTTCTGTTGTACTTGTGATATCTAAGATATCGTCCTGTATCTGAAATGCCACGCCCAGATTATAACCGATCTTTTCTAACGACGCGATATCCTCCTCGGATGCCCCCGCCAATATAGCGCCGATCATTAAGGACGCCTGTATCAGCGCCGCCGTCTTACAATTGTCAATAAACAGAATCTGCTCCAGATCTGAAGTCTCTCCTTTTTTTTCAGCCTCCACATCCTTCGTCTGCCCGCCGATCATACCATAAATGCCCGCTTTATGATAAAGCACCTGCATTGCATAACACATTCTTTTTTGTATCGCTGGGTTCGTCTCTTCCAGAACTGCATTTAACAGAATTTCCACAGAATAGTTCAACAACGCATCTCCTGCCAGCACTGCCATAGCCTGTCCATACTTTACATGGGTCGTAGGCAGTCCGCGTCGAAGTTCGTCATTATCCATCTCCGGCAGATCATCATGCACCAGCGAATACGTATGGATCATCTCAATCGCCGCCATAAATGGCTGCACCAAAGCCTCATCCCCGCCATAAGCATGAAAAATCTCCAGCAGCATCATCGGTCTGAGACGTTTTCCCCCTGCCTGCAAACTATAATTCATAGCTTCCAGCACTGTTTTCTGATATCCCTCTTCTTTAGGGAGATAAGCCCGGATCACTTCTTCCAAGGATGTGGTCCTTTGCTCCAGTTCTTTATGAAAATTCATCTAACGCTCCATTCTGGTTCATGACCATTACTTTCTTTTCCACTCTGTCAATCTGGTCATTGCACTGCTTTAACAGCTTCATTCCCTGCTCGTAAAGGGAAAAGGATTCCTCAAGGCCAATCTCCTTATTTTCCAGCTTTTCGATCATTTCTTCTAACTGTTTAAAATTTTCCTCCAGCGTGAGAACTTTTTCTTTCTCGTCCATATTAATAAACATACCTTTCCGTATCCGATACAGATTCTACCCTGGCGCTGATCATTCCATTCGTTACGCAGATCTGCAAAAGATCTCCCCTTTTCACCTGATGGGTATCAGTCACTGCCTTTCCATCCATATCCGACACATATCCGTACCCCTGTCCAAGCTTTTCCAATGGAGACAGACCCTTATACCGCTCAAGATAGATCTGCAGCTGATGTTTTCTATCCTGAATCCTCTGCTCTATTAATCCGGAAAGCTTTTCTTCTATTGCAAGAAGCTGCATTCTTTTTTCATTTATTTGATTTGCCGGAGACAACGCATGCAGTCGAAGCGCCGATTTCTCCAGCATAGACCGTTTCGCCTCAAAATGGCTGTCCCACAAATATACCAAGCGTTTCCTGTATCCGGCGATCACATCCTCCAATACGGACATCTGAAACACTGCCAGTTCAGCAGCCGCTGAAGGCGTCGGCGCCCTCATGTCCGCAACAAAATCCGCGATGGTAAAATCTGTTTCATGCCCTACTGCAGAGATAACCGGTGTCATACAGTCAAAAATCGCCTGTGCCACAATTTCCTCATTAAATGCCCACAGATCCTCCATGGAGCCTCCGCCTCGTCCCGCGATGATGACGTCCACACCATAGTCATCCAATGCCGCAATACCCTGCGCAATACTTTCCGCCGCGTGCTCTCCCTGCACCAGAGCAGGATATAATATGATCTCCAGATATGGATTCCTGCGTTTGGAGATATTAATGATATCCTGTACTGCCGCCCCGGTAGGTGCTGTAACAATGCCCAACCTATGGATATAAGCCGGAATTGGTCTTTTATACTCCGGCGCGAACATCCCCATTTCTTCCATCTTCTGTTTTAATTGTTCAAACTGTTCATGAAGGCTGCCCAAACCCTCCTGCCTGATCTGAGATGCGTAAAGCTGATATTTTCCATCCCTTTCAAAGACCTCTACCTTGCCGGTGGCAACAACCTGCTGCCCTTCCTGCATCTTAAATGTCAGTCCCTTTCGATTACCGGCAAACATCACACAGGCAAGTGATGATTTTTCATCCTTTAAGGTAAAATAAATATGCCCTGAGGAATGATATTTGAGATTGCTGACTTCTCCCCTGACATAAACAAGCCCAAGCATAATATCCTGGGCAAACATATTCTTAATATAGGAATTGACCTGACCTACGGAATATATATTCACACTAATAACCATGCCTTTCCACAGCTTGCGAATTCTCGACAACGAAAAGCGTAAGCTTTTTGTTGTATGCAGCCACAGGCACACTTCTCACGCTAATTTAGCTAGAACACCATTAATGAATCCGGATGCTTCCTCGGGACCATATTTTTTTGCCAGTTCAACTGCCTCATTGATCGCCACCGAATCCGGCACTTCTTCGTCATAGAGTATCTCATACAAAGCAAGCCGGAGTATAGCCAGCTCAACCTTTCCTACACGTTTGAGAGACCAACCTGTGACCGCGTCCTCCAACTTCTCGTCCAATCCATCAAGACAGGCGATGACCTTTGACAGCTTTCCTAAGATTTCTTCCTTCTGATCTTCTTCCATGGCCGGCTCTTCTTCTGCAAAATATAGTCCTGCCTGTGTCTCCATCGCATCCCTGTCATGAAACTCTACCTGAAACAAAAGCTTAAAAATCTGCTCTCTTACTTTTCTCCTGCTCATACTCATCTTATATCCATACTCTCATCTATGATTTCTTTTCATTTTTTCCACGATGCATAGAAACGCTGGAAATCCTGATATTCACATCTGCGACCGTAAATCCCGTCATCGTTTCGATAGCTGTCTTTACCTTATCCTGTACCATCCGGCATGTCGTAGGAATATTAAATCCATATTCCAGAACAATGGCAAGATCTATCGTCACTACATTATCTATGATATCTACCTTCACGCCTTTCGTCAGCTTCTTCATACCGACCTTGCTCATCAGTTCATTCGTAATATTCCCAACAAGCGCAGACACCCCATCGATCTCCGTCGCTGCCAGCGAAGCGATCATTGCAACAACATCATCTGCAATCTGTACTGTGCCAATATTTCTGACATCTTTGGAAATCGTAATATTATTAGCATCCATAGTAGTAACCTCCTAATATATTAACCTTTCTATTATGTTCGATTATATCAGAGCTAATTTCATTTGACTAGTCAAAATATCTGCTATAACCAGATACTGATTGTATAGAGCTGGTCATCAACTGCATAGATTACGGACTGCGTCTGTTCTGATAGGAATAAAAAGATCTTCTGGTTCGTGATCAGTTCTTCCTGCATCTTAGCAAAAACATAGGGATCCGCACATTTTATTGTCAACGCCTCTCTGCCTTCTGCATATGCATTTTGAAAAGCCGTCTTTAAAGCATCTTCATTATAATTATCAAAATACAGATTCTCCCTGATATAATAATTGG
>CAMWHY010000126.1 GCA_947174185.1 uncultured Lachnospiraceae bacterium
CCGTATATACTCACCGCCCTATTTCTGATATGATCGATGCCATGGCATTGATCGATTATTCCGGCGAAGATCTTCCATTAAATCCTGTCGGCTGGGAGTGGGATTAATAGATCAACCTGTTTATATCTAAAGACTAATAAACCTACCTGTCTGCCAAGTACAAGGTAGGTTTATTTATTTTCGCTTGTTTTTCCTATCTATATAGCCTTGATATTTTTCGGATATTTTGTATATTACCCCTGTATATTGCCTATATATTGCTTGTATATTATTTGCCAAATTTGAGCTGTTTTCAGGCGTTCCCAGCCGGCGGATCTCCGGCATAAGAAAATCCCCGCAAGCCTTAATCTTACGGGGATTCATAAATTTTATAAATCTAATTTTTAAAATTTTCCAGCTTTAGCAGCTTCTTCAATAGAAACAGCAACTGCAACGGTCATACCAACCATCGGGTTGTTGCCCGCACCGATCAGACCCATCATCTCAACATGGGCAGGAACGGAAGAAGATCCGGCAAACTGCGCATCGGAATGCATACGTCCTAAGGTATCTGTGAAACCGTAGGATGCAGGACCAGCTGCCATATTGTCCGGATGAAGGGTACGGCCTGTACCACCGCCGGATGCAACGGAGAAATACTTCTTCCCCTGCTCGATACATTCTTTCTTATATGTACCTGCAACCGGGTGCTGGAATCTGGTAGGATTGGTTGAATTACCTGTAATGGAAACGTCAACGCCTTCCTTATGCATAATTGCAACGCCTTCACAAACGTCATTAGCGCCATAACAATTAACCTTAGAACGAAGTCCTTCTGAATAGGATTTTCTAAATACTTCTTTTACTGTGTTGGTATAAGGATCATATTCCGTCTCAACATAGGTAAAACCATTAATACGGGAAATGATCTGAGCAGCATCCTTACCAAGACCGTTCAGTATAACACGAAGCGGTTTCTGACGAACCTTGTTAGCTTTCTCAGCGATACCGATTGCGCCCTCAGCGGCTGCAAATGACTCATGACCTGCAAGGAAGCAGAAGCACTCTGTCTCTTCCTCTAAGAGCATCTTGCCAAGGTTACCATGACCAAGACCAACCTTTCTGGTATCTGCAACAGAACCCGGAATACAAAATGCCTGAAGACCCTCACCGATTGCTGCAGCAGCTTCAGAAGCTTTCTTACATCCCTTCTTGATTGCAATTGCAGCACCTACAGTGTAAGCCCAGCATGCGTTCTCAAAACAGATCGGCTGGATGCCTTTGATCTGATTATATACGTCAAGACCTGCGTCCTTCGTAATCTTCTCAGCTTCTTCAATGGAAGAGATTCCATACTCACCGAGAACTTTATTGATTTTGTCAATTCTTCTTTCATATGATTCAAATAAAGCCATGTTTTCTCTCCTCCTTATTTCACTTCTGCATCAGTTCTGGGATCAATGATCTTAACGGCATCAGCAACGCGTCCATACTGTCCGCTTGCCTTCTCGTAAGCTGTATTAGGATCATCACCCTTCTTAATAAAGTCTGTCATCTTGCCAAGGCTTACGAACTTATATCCAATGATCTGGTCATCAGCGTCCAAAGCGATGCCTGTAACATAACCTTCTGCCATCTCCAGATATCTCGGTCCCTTCTGAAGTGTACCATACATCGTACCAACCTGACTTCTAAGACCTTTACCCAGATCCTCAAGTCCTGCTCCTACCGGAAGACCATCCTCGGAAAATGCGCTCTGGCTTCTGCCATAAACGATCTGCAGGAAGAGTTCTCTCATTGCTGTGTTGATCGCATCACATACAAGGTCAGTATTCAATGCTTCCATAACTGTGAGACCCGGCAGGATCTCAGCTGCCATAGCTGCGGAGTGTGTCATACCGGAACATCCGATGGTCTCAACCAACGCTTCCTGGATGATACCCTCTTTCACATTCAGAGTCAGCTTACATGCGCCCTGCTGAGGTGCACACCAGCCAACACCATGTGTCAGACCGGAAATGTCCTTTACTTCTTTTGCCTTAACCCATTTTGCCTCTTCTGGGATGGGTGCTGCGCCATGATGAACGCCCTGCGCCACCGTACACATTTCTTGAACTTCTTTAGAAATAATCATGTGTAACTTCTCCTTTCAATTCATGTGTTTTATTTATGTATTGATGTCATAACTTCCATTGTACCGCACACAATCTTCACTCCTGCAGACCACATCTGCCGCATTTGCAATCATTTCATGCAGGACAAATAGATGTCATAACATTTCAATCTAATATATTTTCGCATATTCCAGAGAAAAAATCTAGTAGGTTTTACCCTTTTTTGACAATATCTCCACATTTTTTATAAATTGAGTTTTCCGGGATCACCCCACGGACACTGGAAGTAGGATAAATATTAGTATTTCGGCCGATTACAGTCCCTGGATTCAAAACGGAATTGCAGCCGACTTCCACATAATCTCCAAGCATTGCACCAAATTTTTTTAAACCTGTTGCAATCTTCTCTCCTGTATCCAAAGCATTTTCGCAATCTCCCAGCTCCTTCACGACAACCAGCGTCTTATCGCTCTTTACGTTGGATGTAATCGAGCCTGCTCCCATATGGGAACGATATCCTAAAATGCTGTCCCCGACATAGTTGTAATGAGGAACCTGTACATTATTAAATAATATGACATTCTTTAGCTCGGTAGAATTGCCGACCACGCATTTTTTTCCAACGATAGCGCTGCCCCTGATAAATGCACAGTGCCTTACTTCCGCTTCCTCATCTATGATCAACGGTCCGTTCAGACAAGACGACGGCGCAATCTTCGCATTTTTTGCCACCCAGATATCCTCGCCGCGTTTTTCATAAACCGCCGGATCCAGTGTCCCGCCAAGCTTTATAATAAATTCCTTAATCTTACCAAGCACCTCCCAGGGATATTCGGCTCCCTCAAAGATATCCTTTGCAATCGTCTCTTTTAGATCATATAAATTCCTGATTTTAGCCTGTTCCATTTAATATCCATACCTTTCTTATTTCTTATAATACTGTGCCGCCTTGTCAAAGCATCCTCTAAGCGCCCACTGGTTATTCAGCTCCTTGACACGATTGGTATGCCGTATGACAAAACCGTCCATCTTTTCCGTATATTCTTCCCGGCTGATCGTCCCACCTGCCACGCCGGTCAGACCTTTCTCCCAGCTTGCCGTCAGTTTCGGGTCCAGAAGCGAAGCAATCGAATGATAGACTACATCATAGATCAGTTCTCCCTGCAGCGTCGGAGTAATAATCTGCGTCTTTTTGTTCAGTGCCAGATATTTTATATGAAATAGTTTCGTCAGAATCCCTGCTCTGGTGGCAGAAGTGCCGATACCGCTTCCCTTGATCTGCGCCCGCAGGTCATCATCTTCTATCAGCTGTCCCGCATTTTCCATTGCAAGAATCATGCTGCCGGAATTGTACCGTTTGGGCGGAGAAGTTTCCCCCTCTTTCAGCGACAGCGACATACAGGAGATCGCCGTACCTTTTTTTAATCCGGAAAGTTTCTTTAAAAATTCCTGATCGCACTTTACTTCATCATCGGCATCTTCACGATTATTATCTTCATTTTTGTCACTATTTTCCAGTATATCCTCAGACGTGCCTTTAGATTCTTCCCCAGAGGTTTTATTTGCAGAAGCTGCAAAAGAGTACTGCATGATCTTCAGATATCCTTCATTAGACAGCACTTTAAAACTGGCAAAAAAGTATTCTTTTTTGTTGTCGCCGGAAGGCATCATGGAGATTGTCAGCATCAGCTTTTGATAAACTGCCGGCGGATAAAAGATGGCAAGAAATCTCCTGACGATGATCTCATAAACCTTCTTAGATGTCTGAGAAAGACTGTTCCATGCACCAAATCCCTGCCCTGTGGGAATGATTGCATAGTGATCCGTAATCTGCTTGTCATTCACGTACTTTGTGGAAGCTATCTTTTTATAACTTCCCATCTCCAGCACTTCATTGGCATGCTCCCCACAGACCGGCGCATTTTTCAGTCCGCTGATATTTTTATTGATCTCTTTTGCCACTGCAGTAGATAATACTCTCGCATCCGTTCTGGGATATGTCGTCAGCTTCTTTTCATAGAGCTCCTGTGCAATCTTTAAAGTATCGTCAGGACTGATCTTAAATAATTTGGAACAGTCATTCTGCAGTTCTGCAAGATTGTATAATAAAGGCGGATTTTTCTTCTCCGTCTTTTTCTCAACCTTTTCCAGAACCGCCTCTGAAGGATAGGATGGCGCAAGCTCACTAATCAGCTTTTCTGCATCTTCCTTCTTGGCAAAACCATTTTCTTTATAAAGCAGCGGCGACCCGAAATACAATGAGCCTTCTACCGCTTTCCACTCTCCTGTCACCATGTTGCCTTCCAGTTCAAAATTGCCCTGGATGCGGTAAAACGGAGTCTTAACAAATTCCCTGATCTCCCTTTCCCGATCTACCACCATGCCAAGCACACAGGTCATGACGCGTCCTACCGATATCACGCCCTTATCTGCCTTAAGATAATTCTTTACAAAATTGCCATATTTGAGGGTAAGTACTCTGGAAAAATTGATACCCATCAGATAATCTTCCTGTGCACGCAGATAAGCAGATGCACAAAGGTCGTCATATTCTGACAGTTCTTTCGCTTCACGAATCCCACGAAGAATCTCCTCTTCCGTCTGTGAGTCGATCCAGACACGTCTCCGTTCTTTCCCGGTGACTCCTGCCTGACGTTCAACAAGACGGTAAATATATTCCCCTTCGCGTCCGGAGTCCGTACAGACATAAATCCTCGTCACATCCTTACGGTTAAGTAAAGACGCAACGATCTTAAACTGTTTCTCTACACCGGGGATGACCTCATATTTGTATTCCGTGGGAATAAAAGGAATGGTCTGGAGACTCCACCTCTTCATATCCGGATGATACGCTTCCGGATAACTCATCGTCACCAGATGTCCCACGCACCATGTCACCACCGCTTCATCAGACTCCATATAGCCATCCTGATTCTTCATATTCAATTTTAATGCCCGGGCAAATTCCTTCGCCACAGAAGGCTTCTCTGCTATGTAGAGGGATTTTCCCATATAAATTTAAACCTTTCCGGCATCCTGATTGACGACCCTTTAGAGCGCATTAATATCCACCAGTGCAAGATTATCCATTGATTCTGCCAATGATTTCAGCTTCGGATCAAATTTGCCCTTGGAAAACAGATAAATATAGTCCGCGTTCAATTTTGCGCTGGCAGCAGTATTTAAACATTTTTCATATGCTTCCATGGTAAAATGCTCTTCCTGCCATCTGCAAAAACAGAGAATATTCGTACCATCCTCGTCTTGCAGCACAAGATCGATCGTACCTTCCTTACCAATCCATTCACCGATAAGAACTGCACGGATCGGCAGTGTTTTCTGCAGATTCAGGATTTCCATGTATTCTCTACAGATCTTTTGAAACTGTCTTTCATAAAAAGCCGGAAGATCCTTGCTGATATACTGTTCATAGAACTTCTTAGGGCCTAAGATATTTAACTTACTGGTCCTGCCAAACAAAAACCTGTAATAAAAGTCAAGATAAGAACCTACAATACGGTAGATGCCCTTTTTGGCATTGGCGCTGCTGGCATTGTCAAAAGAAAACACCTTTTCCACCAATTCACGCTCCATCAGATTTTTCAGATAAACACTGATCTTGGCACGAGAATAACCAGTATGAAGATGCAGTTCATTTAACTTATTCATCCCATGGCTTAGACAATAAAGGATCGTGCAGTAAACATTTACTTCCCTCAGCTCCGCAGCAACGACACGCTCTCCCTCTTCCCGAAGGAATACATCAGAATACAGTATCATATGCTCAATATTGCCCTCTATGCTCATCTGTGTTGTAAACTGATCCCAGTAAGCCGGATAGCCGCCCAGAATATTATATGTCTTCATGCATTCTTCCGTCGTAAATTCCTCAAAAAAGTGCACGCAGTCTACAAAACTCAGTGGCTGCACCTTAAAAAAACTACTGATGCCCATTGCCAGCGTACCGATCTGTGGAACAAGACCATTTTCCACAAAACTGATCGAGGAAGAACATAAAACCACCATACACCGATGATCCTGCTCTTTGATAAATCGCAGCAAATCCATCATAAACTTTTCTGAAAACTTCACAATATACTGAAATTCGTCGATCATCAGGATGCGCTTCATCTGCCGCATTTCTTCCAGCTGCGAAGGTTCCTTGATCGTCTGCAGCCTGACAGCTTCCTCCTCCAGAACCGTCATTCCTTCGTCATACATCTTCTGAAAGATCGCATCATAAGACAGTTCCTCCGTCGAAAGGCCATAGTCCATCTCCTGATTCCACATAAATAACTGTTCTTCTGCGCCAAGCGGTTTGGCATCATAGTATGCAGCGGGCTTCCCCTGAACAAAACGGGACATAAGGGCAGTCTTGCCGACGCCCTTATGCCCGTATAAAACAATCAGTTGATTACCCTGTTTTTTATAATTATCTTCCAGATACTTTAATTCTTTTTTTCTTCCAACGAACATATGGTTACCATGTCCTTTTTATGATATCGCAGATGACTCCTGTGATCAGCGCACCGCGTCCCAAACGCTTTGTATTTTTTCAAAACCTTATTTTGCGGTAATATAACCTTGTGCTTTCAAAAGTTCTGCGCAGAGAACCGCTCCTCCTGCAGCGCCTCTGACAGTATTGTGAGAAAGTCCGACAAATTTCCAGTCATAAACAGAATCTTCCCGGATTCGACCGACGCTGACGCCCATACCATTCTCATAATCTACATCCATCGTTACCTGCGGTCTGTTGTCTTCCTCAAGATACTGAATAAACTGCTTTGGCGCACTGGGCAACTGAAGCTCCTGCGGAATGCCCTTAAAAGCACGAAGCTTCTCGATCAGCTGTTCCTTGGTCGGTTTCTTTCTAAACTTTACAAAGACTGCCGCTGTATGACCATTTAATACTGGTACGCGTATACACTGGCAGGTAATGACCGGCGATGCTGCCGGAACGATCACACCGTCCTTGATCTCACCCCAGATTCGAAGCGGCTCTTTCTCACTCTTTTCTTCCTCCCCACCAATATATGGAATGATATTGCCCTCCATCTCCGGCCAGTCCTTAAAAGTCTTGCCTGCGCCTGAAATTGCCTGATACGTCGTCGCAACCACTTCATAGGGCTCAAACTCCATCCATGCGGTCAATACTGGCGCATAACTCTGGATCGAACAGTTCGGCTTTACTGCTACAAATCCTCGTTCCGTACCCAGTCTCTTCTTCTGGAACTCAATGACCTTCATATGTTCAGGATTGATCTCAGGAATCACCATAGGAACGTCAGGCGTCCACCTGTGCGCGCTGTTATTGCTGACAACAGGCGTCTCCGTCTTTGCATAAGCCTCCTCGATTGCCCTGATCTCTTCCTTAGTCATATCAACTGCAGAAAATACAAAGTCAACCTGTGAAGCCACCTGATCCACTTCATTGACATTCATAACTGTGATCTTCTTCACTGCCTCCGGCATCGGCGTCGTCATCTTCCAACGGTCGCCTACCGCGTCTTCATATGTCTTTCCCGCGGAACGCGGACTCGCCGCGATCGTCGTTACTTCAAACCAGGGATGGTTTTCCAACAGAGCAATAAACCTCTGTCCCACCATGCCCGTTCCACCTAAAATGCCTACCTTTAATTTGCCGTTCATAATACTCCTCCTCTTTATTATTACCTATAGGCAAAAATTTACCTATTATTTTTTAGTATTTTTATCAAGATATTTCTGATAATATCCAAGCGTCATCTTCATCGCTTCAACTCCCGGCGCTCCGATCGTCAGTCGTTTCTGCACACAGGTTTCCAGCGAAACTGCTTCATAAATATCTTCGTCAAAAACATCACTAATTTCCTTTAATTCTGACAATGTCATTTCATCAATGCTCTTATGCTTATCGATACATGCCAGTACCAGCCTTCCGATGACTTCA
>CAMWHY010000127.1 GCA_947174185.1 uncultured Lachnospiraceae bacterium
GAAAAATCTTCAACGGACAGCATCTGATCGACTCCGGACAGCACAGTAAGATATCTGTTAATTTCTTTGCTTCTCTTTTCATAATATCTCTCAGAAGAATCAATGCATACGCACTGGAATTCCTCCATTCCCTGACTGCCAATGCATCGGGAGATCCATCCAAATAACCGTGTCTTGACACCGTCACAACGCAGGACGGTCATGCCTCCAACCATAGGTTTATCACTCTGATAAACACGATCCAGAAAGCGGGAAAACCGCACTCTTTCCTCCATGGGAATCATCAGATAGATATTTTCCTTATACAATTCCAGGTAATCCATATCCCCATTTTTCATCTTTGGGAAACGCAGGATATCCAGCATATAATCATTGATATAGGTAACTTTGGGATGTTTTTCGCATGTGTATCTGAGAATGCCGTATGATGCGGCATTCATATGATCTAAAGAAGAATCTTCCGCTTTCAGAACAGTGATGTCAGTCAGTATAGAACTGCCTACCAGCATTCCCTGTTCCGTCCGCTCCGATACCATCGTATCACTCACAACATGGATCCTGCCGTCTCCGGCAATGATCCGATACTGTAAAGTGAGCGTCTGTTCTTTCTTGGACAGCCTATGTAAGAATTCGGCATAAGATTTTCGGTCAGAAACATATACTCTGGAAAAATAGCGGTCTTCCTCACCGCTCAAAAGCTCCTCTTCCGTAAGACCCAGCAGTTCACAAAAGCTTTGACTAACAAAGCTTAAATGAACGGGCGCATCGAGAACATATTGATGAAACCCACTGATATGATGCTGCAGAAATCTTTCCATGGCTTCGATCTTATTTTTCATCGGGAAACCAAGCCTTTTCTATCTGTTTTACGCAAATCCGGCGCTAAGTAAATACTATGCAGCCGTTTGCTCTTTTCTCTGCAATTATCATATCATATCAAGTTCTGCTTCGCAATTCTGTTTTTTGGACTTTGCCGCTGATCGTCTTCGGAAGTTCCGTAACAAACTCGATCACACGGATCCACTTATATTCTGCAAGTCTTTTATTACAAAAATCCTTAATCTCTAATTCCAGTTCTTTAGAAGGCGTATAACCACCCGACAGTACGATGATGGCCTTGATTGCCTGCCCACGGAATGCATCAGGGATTCCGATGACGCTGCACTCCACGACCGCCTGATGCTCCATCAGAACATTTTCGATCTCATAAGGTCCAACCCGATAGCCGCCAGTCTTTATAATATCGTCAAATCTTCCATGAAACCAATAATTTCCATCTTCATCCTGATATGCAGCATCTCCGGTATGATATACGCCATCTCTCCAAACATGCTGATACTGCTCTTCATTATCAAGATAGGCGCAAAATACGCCCGGCTGCTTTCCGTTTTCCGGCGGAATGATGACCACTTCACCAATCTCCCCAACAGAAACAGGCCCATTGTCCCTACTCCTAAGTTCGATATGATACAAAGGCGATGGCGTACCCATAGAACCTTCCACGGGATCTGATCCATAAAAATTGCCAATCAGCAATGTGGTTTCCGTCTGTCCATATCCTTCACAAAGGGGAATGCCGGTACGCTCCGTAAACCGCCGGATAATCTCAGGCGCGAGCACCTCACCCGCTGTGGACGCATGCTTTAACTTTGGCATATCAGAAATACCTTTTCTTACAAGGTAACGATAGATCGTAGGCGGTGCGCAAAAGGATGTAACGCCATATCGGTTGATGACATCAACAATCTGCTTAGGATCGAAATTATCAAAGTCATATACCATAACTGCGCTACCCACGAGCCACTGCCCATAGATCTTACCCCAGGAGGCTTTTGCCCAGCCGGTCTCCGCTACAGTAAAATGCAGTCCGTCGTCCTCTGCCTGCTGCCAGTATCTTGCTGTCACAATATGTGCCAGTGGATAAGAAAAATCATGGATCACGCCCTTGGGATATCCCGTTGTCCCAGAGGTAAAATACATCAGCATAGGGTCCGTTACCTTGGTATCATGGCGCGCAAGATCCGTATCCGCATTTTTCATCTCTGTTGTCAGGTTGCGGAATCCTTCAACATCTGACTGGACACTCCACAGAAGACAGTCTGTCCCCGTCTCTTTTAATGCCTCTTTAATCTTTTCCGGGACCTCATCCTGAGGTGTGCAGATGATGGCGTCTGCGTTTGACGAACTGATTCGGTAAACAAAATCATGTACCGTCAGCATATGCGTTACCGGCACCAGCACAATCCCTAATTTATGTAATGCTATGGCTGTAAACCAATATTCGTAATGACGCTTCAGCACGACGATAACTCTATCACCGCGTTTTAAACCTGACTGTTCCAGAACATTAGCAATCTGGTTGCTGTATTTTCTAATATCGGAAAACGTGAACACATCCTCTTCGTTCTCCGTATTGCACCAGACAAGCGCCCGTTTCTCCGGAGACGCCTCTGCAACTGCATCCACGACATCATACCCAAAGTTAAATTGTTCAGAATACTGCAGCTTTATCTCTTTCAGACTGCCGTTTTCCTCCAAAACCTCCTGGCAAAATTGGCGATATATGCTCATAGCAAACTGTACCTCTTTCCTATTTTCTCCCATATCGCAGCTCTGCTGCGGCTCAAATCCGGTCAAAAAATGCCACATTTAAAGCGAATGAAATCGCTTGGTATTTCCCGGTGTAAGAATAGATTTTCAATCTAAGCTCCTGTAATGGCAAAGGAAAATTCAGCCGACACACACAGCCTGTCCTCCACCATGACTTTTCCTTCTGCAAAGTAAAAAGGATGTTTTGCCCTTTTGATACTACACCTTGTTTCTATCGTATCGCCAGGTTTTACCGGAGAACGGAATTTTACATTATTCAGTCCCGTATAAACCGGAAGCTTTCCATCCTCCATAGCATCCTTCATCAATACGCAAGCAGACTGTGCCAGGATCTCACACAGGATTACACCCGGCACGATGGGATTTCCCGGAAAATGTCCTTGTAAAAAGAATTCGTCACCTCTCACTTTATAATGGCCTACTGCCATGCCATCCAGTGCCTCCACATCATCTAAAAGCAGCATATGATCGCGGTGCGGAAGGATCTCCATGATCTGCTCTTTATTCATAACATTCTTCCTTTCGATAATTATAAATTTCTATCGCTTTACACTTTTCGGAATGCAAGACATGCATTATGTCCGCCAAATCCCAGCGAGTTGGATAATGCAATATCAATATCTGCTTTTACGGCTGTATTAGGCACATAGTTTAAATCACATTCTTCATCCGGCTCATTCAGATTGATCGTCGGCGGAACGATCCCCTCCTGCAAAGCAAGGATACATGCCAAAGCTTCTACTGCGCCGGCCGCTCCAAGCATATGTCCTGTCATTGACTTTGTCGAACTGATATATGCCTTACGTGCTGCCTCCTCGCCAAGTGCCTTCTTGATCGCTATTGTCTCACATACGTCATTCATATGGGTGCCTGTTCCGTGAGCATTGACATAAACAGTCTCCCCATCATGGTATCCTGCCTCCTTCATGGCGTCCTTCATTGCCTGCGCGCCGCCTCTTGCATCCGGATGAGGTGCAGTAATATGATGCGCATCACAGGTCGCGCCATAGCCGCAGACCTCGCCATAAATCTTCGCCCCTCGCTGTTTTGCATGCTCGTATTCTTCCAGAACAAAGGCAACCGCGCCTTCTCCCATGACAAAACCGCCTCTTCTCTTATCAAAGGGAAGCGATGCCGCATTGGCATCCTCCGATACCGACAATGCCTGCATATTAACAAATCCTGCAACCGCTGTTGCGCAAATCGTTGATTCCGATCCTCCTGTAATGACCGCATCTGCATATCCATGACGAATCAGACGCAGTGCCTCGCCGATGGCATTGGAGCCGGAAGCGCAGGCTGTCACAGCAGGCATGGCCTCACCGCGGCAGTCGTGACGAATTGCAATCATACCGGAAGCCATATTCGTGATCAGCATTGGGATAAACAGTGGTGAAACCCTTCTAGGACCTTTTTCCATCAGTTTTGTATGCTCCACTTCAAAGGTATTGATCCCGCCGATGCCGCTTCCAAAATAAACGGCAAATCTTTCCGGCTCTACCTTCCCCACAATTCCGCTTTCCTCTACCGCCTGCTGCGCCGCGCCGACTGCCAGCTGCGCATAACGGTCTGTACGGAGGACTTCATTTTTTTCAAGATAAAGCAGCGGGTCAAAATCTTTTACTTCTGCCGCCAGCTTTGCCTTGTAATCCGTTGTATCAAATTGTGTGATGGGTGCAATACCGTTCTTTCCCGCTTTCATGCTTTCCCATGTTTCACTGACGCTGTTTCCGATGGGAGTGATGGCTCCCATTCCTGTGATTACTGCTCTCCTAAGTTCGCTCATATTAATAACCATACCTTTCCGTAACCTGCGAATCCTAATGCACTTTAGTGCTATGCCGCAGGCACAATATTTGTAAAAACAAATTTATTGGTTTTTGAAAAATCTCTGATTTTTCAATCCAGCTACATTGCAATACCGCCGTCAATCCGCAGCACTTCTCCGGTGACATACTTTGCTCCAGCCAGATAAGCAGCAGCTTCAGCCACATCCTCCGGCTCTCCCATTTTCCCTAATGGAATCATCTGAAGCAGCGGATTGTCCGCCAGATCATCTGTCATATCCGTCTTGATAAATCCCGGCGCAATAGCATTGCAACGGATCCCCTTAGATGCCAGTTCCTTTGCCACAGACTTCGTCAGTCCCACAAGTCCTGCCTTGGAAGCTGCATAATTGCTCTGTCCGGGATTGCCGATCAAGCCGGATACCGAGGAAATATTGATAATGCAGCCTTCCCTGTTGCGCAGGAAAGTACCGGTGCAGTGGCGTATCATATGAAATGCGCCTTTTAAATTCGTATCCAGAACCGCGTCAAAATCATCTTCCTTCATCATGGCAATCAACTTATCTCTTGTAATCCCGGCATTATTGACCAGAATATGAAATGTACCAAAATCCTGTTTGATCTGTTCTACCGTATCTTTCACGGGTTCAAACTCCGCAACATTGCACTGATATGGTCTTGCTGTCACACCGTACTCTGTTTTGCATTTCTCGCAGACCTTTTCTGCCGCAGCCGTATTGCCCGCATAAATAACCGCAATATCCGCCCCAAGAGAAGCAAATTTATATGCTACCGCCTCACCGATTCCACGAGAAGCTCCTGTAATGATCGCAACTTTTCCCTTCATACTAATAACCATGCCTTTCCACAGCCTGCGATTTGGGCCGCAGGCACAAATTGGGATTGAAAAATCTTTGATTTTTCAATCTACCATGCCTTTCTCTCAGTTACCTGATACCTATATTTACGTCAGATCCGCAAGCAGCGTTTCCATCTCTGCGACTGCATATACCTTCACGCTGTCATCGATCTTTTTGATCATATTGGAAAGCGTCTTACCCGGTCCGATCTCAATGAAGGTATCGATTCCCTCCGCGATCATGCTGCGGATAATCATTTCCCATTCTACCGGGGAACAGATCTGCTTGGATAACAAGCCTGCCACATCCTCTGTATAAGGCTTCGCAGTCATATTAGAATAAAGGGTGATCTCTCCTTTTTTTGTCTCCGCCTTTTTCAGCTCTTCTGCAAAAGCAGCAGACGCCTCTTGCATAAAAGGAGAATGGAATGCGCCCTTTACCTTCAGTACAATAGCACGACCGCCGGCCTCTTTAACACACTGGGAAAACTCCTGCTGGCGTTCGCTCAATCCTGAAACCGTAACTTGTCCGGGACAATTATAATTCACGGGATAAATCCCCTCAAACTGACTGCATATTTCCTTTACCGTATCCGTCGGCAGCTTCACAACTGCCGCCATAAACGTTTCATGCTGCTCCGCCGCCTGCTGCATCAGTTCGCCGCGGCGGATGACCAGACGAAATCCCGTCTGGCAGTCAAATATTCCTGCTGCCGTCGCTGCACTGACTTCACCCAAAGAGAATCCGGCTACCATCTCCGGTTTGATTCCCTTTTCTAAAAGAACCGCCTCCGCTGCCAATTCCATAGCAAACAGACAAGGCTGTGTATTCTTTGTCTCTTTTAGTTCTTCCTCCGTCCCTTGAAAGCACTGCGCCATCGTCCCGGGACGAATCTCTTCACATATCTGAAAAACATTTTTTGCAGCATCATACTGTTCATAAAGGTCTTTTCCCATCCCCGGATACTGATCTCCCTGACCGGAAAAAACAAATGCTATTCTACCCATGACGCCGCCCTCCTTAAGATTGGTTCTGCTTCTTCCATCACTTCTCTTACGATCTCAGCGGCAGGCTGTTCTTTCTTAACCATCGCAGCAATCTGTCCCGCAAGGAAGCATCCCTTTTCATTATCACCTTCCTGCACTGCCAGCCTGAGTGCCCCTGTTCCGAGCGCTTCTAACTCCTCATCAGGCATCCCGCCGTATTCCGCTTTGGAATAATCCCTGGCAAACGGGGTGCGAAGACTGCGCACAGGATGTCCAAGCCGCTTTCCTGTCACCATCGTACACAGGTCGGTGGCCTTTAATATTTTTTCTTTATAGGAAGGATGAATCGTACATTCCTCTGCGCTCAAAAAGCGTGTACCCATCTGTACACCGCATGCGCCAAGCATCAGCGCTGCCGCCACGCCCCTGCCGTCAGCAATACCGCCCGCAGCAATCACCGGCAGATCCGTAGCGTCGCATATCTGCGGAACTAAAACCATCGTTGTCAGCTCGCCTACATGACCGCCGCTTTCTCCGCCCTCTGCAATCAGAGCTGTCACACCCATCCTTGTCAGTCTTTTTGCCATGGCAACGGAAGCAACGACAGGGATCACCTTGATCCCCGCTTCCTTCCAGCTTTCTATGTACTTGCCGGGATTGCCCGCTCCGGTCGTGACAACATCAGCTTTTTCTTCTACCACGACCCTGGCAACCTCATCTGCAAAGGGACTCATCAGCATAATATTTACACCGACCGGTTTTGACGTCATAGACTTTGCTATACGCAGCTGCTCCCTGACATATTCGCCAGGCGCATTGCCCGCAGCTATAATTCCAAGACCGCCGCCCTCCGATACCGCAGCAGCAAGCCTGCCATCAGCGATCCACGCCATTCCGCCCTGAAAGACAGGATAGCGGATACCTAATATTTCACAAATTTCTGATTTGATCATGGTAAAACCTTGCCTTTCCTACCTAAATTTTTCCTACATTAACCTCAATGCCGCTTTTCTCACACTTATGCCGTCTTACTCTGGATAAACTTATCAAGATCATCCACTGTCTCCACCTTCTGATCCAGCTCGATCTCCATACCGATCTCATCTTCTAAGCTCATCAGCAGTTCCACGGTATCCAGAGAATCAATTCCCAGATCCACAAACTTGCTTTCCGGCTTTACGCTGGATACATCACAACCTGTTCTTTCAGCAATAATCTTTGCAATTTTGTCAAAATACATTTTTCTATTCCTCCAATATTTGTTTTCAGCCGTCCTGCTGACCCCTGCCTGCTGCGCAGACAAATCAACTTTACCGCCTGTTTTCCATTCTATGATTTTCAGATTCAGAAGGCGTTCCTTTGGCGTTCCTTTGGCGTTCCTTTTTCTTTGTAAAACGAAAAAAAACGATTGCAGAAATCCTTGAATATTCTTGAATTTCCAATTGTAGCATATTATAATATTTTATATTATAGATGTAAATTTTTATCTTAAAGGAAATCGCAACTCTACTAAGGAGGTTGAAAAATTGAGCGAAGAGTTATTACAGACAACTCCTTTTTGGATTGGAAGATATTCATATTATTGTTTAGGAAATACAACTTTAAATCAGCTCAAAAAAGCAAAAATAATAAATAAGCAGTCAAAAAAACTTTCCAACAAAAAACCTGATGGGCTTATTACATTATCAGGAGGAGTGGTTAAAGCTGTAATCGAATACAAAACACCCGATGAGCTTTCAACAAAATACAAGATAAATAAAGCAATTAAGCAGGA
>CAMWHY010000128.1 GCA_947174185.1 uncultured Lachnospiraceae bacterium
GATATTCATCCGCAAAACATCCGCCCGGCCAGCGCAAAACCGGAATATGAATCTCTTTTAAGGCGTTCACCACATCGTTTCTCATACCGTTCGTATTTGGGACCGGTGAATCATTTCCAACAAAAAGCCCGCCATAGACACAATGTCCCAGATGCTCCGCAAAATGTCCGTAAATATCCTTATGAATCGTACCTTTTTTTATATTGGGATTGATATAATATCTGATCATTCTATAGGAACCTTCTTCATTTTGTATTTTCCCTTTCCCAATCTTAAGACCTTGGTGAAGAATCATCTTCCGACTTTATATTTTTATCTTGAGAAGTTTTTTTCACTTCTACACTTTGTTCGGCATTACTTATTTCCTCTTCTACCGGCTCAATCTTATATTGCAGTTTCCTAAGTCCATACCGGCGTCTGGTAACGATCTCATGTACTTCCTCAGGTGGAATCTGCATAAATTTATTGTTTTCATCCACATAATCGACTTTGATATAATCTTCCGTATGCTTTGGCAGTTGTTTATCATCCAGATTACTCTTTATCATTGCTTTGACAGCAGAATAAATCACTGCAAACAAAGGCACGCCAATAATCATCCCGGGTATTTTCAGAATACCGCCAAACACCGTAATAGCAACGATCACCCAGAAACCGGAAATACCTGTAGACTCTCCCAATATCTTCGGCCCCAGAATATTACCGTCAAACTGTTGTAGCAGTATAATCATAATAACAAAATATAAGCATTCCAACGGATCAACCATCAGTACCAGAAATGCACAGGGTATTGCGCCGATATACGGACCAAAAAACGGGATCACATTGGTCACGCCCACTACCACGCTGATCAGGATTGGGTAAGGAGTTCCAATAATCGTCGTCAGAATAAAGCACAAGAGTCCGATGATGATGGAATCCACGATCTTACCCACAATAAAGCCGAGAAAAGTTTTATTGATAAACCTCATATTATGGATAAAGCTGTTGGCGGTTTCCTTCTTTGCAAATGCATAAACAATCTTCTTGGCTTGTCCTGCAAACTCCTCTTTACTATAAAGAAGATAAAAAGATATGATCAAACCAATCAACGTATTTAATATCACCGTTAATATAGAAACTACGCCGGAAGTAAGAGTTTTTATAAGATCATTGATCTGCGGCATCAATCCTACCAAAGTATCCGTCAGGGAACCATCCACCCAATCGTTAAACTTTATAGTCAATTCTTCAATAATATCATTAATAATGCCGTTAAACTGCGGCCGATTGCGAAGAACGTCATTGACCCACGCCTCCAGATTATTGATATAAGTAGTCAATTGGGAGGAAATCTTTTCAATGCTTGTCTTCAATTCCGGAATGACCATTGCACAAAATTCATAAAATAAAAATGCCAGAAAAACCATACTGAGCACTATGGAAAACGCTCTAATACGTTTTTTATTCTTCGCTGACACAAACTTATTTTTTAAAATATTTACATAAATGATCTTCTCTAAAAAATTGATGATCGGAGTAATCAGATAGGCCATGACAAGACCTATCAGAATAGGGGAAATGATTTTCACAAGAGAATCAAATAATGCTTTTACCTCTGTAATATGAAAAACAAAGTAGTAAAACAGAAGAATTGCTGCCGCTGTTAAAAATATGGTCACTCCCCATTTTATATAAGATTTATTGTCGTGGTTCTCCATTCTGTTGCAACTCTATACTTTCTTAAAATTTACTGCCGCAAATGCAGTCTGATATTTTGATTATATCATGTTTTAACTATTTTTACCATGAAATATATGAAATAATTGTGGAAAATCTGAAAATATGATAAAATAAAATACATTAGAGACAGGTATAATGGGAGCAAAGATTGAAAAATAAGATTGATATCTTATTTTTCAATCGGCAATTTGAGTCAAAGCCTCAAATTGCTTTGATCGCAGATGAGAAACCGCCTGCGCGGATTTCTCATCACGTGTCATCGCAGCAAACTGCTCTGACATGGAGGATTAGTATGAAACATCAGCAGTTATACAGTAAAGTCCGTCAGGCAATTGACGACTATCATATGATAGACGCTGATGACCGGATCGCCGTTGGATTATCCGGCGGAAAAGACAGTCTGGCTCTTTTGTATGCATTGCATGGATTGCAAAGCTTCTATACGATCCCCTTTTCCATAGTTGCCGTTACCGTGGATCTTGGATTTGAAGGACAGGATTTTAGCGAACTAGATACATTGTGCAGACAGTTAGATATTCCATACCATATTATTCCCACGCAGATTGCAGAGATCGTATTCAAAGCACGGCAGGAAGAACATCCCTGTTCTTTATGCTCCAGACTTCGCAAGGGTGCGCTAAACCAAAAAATTCTTGATCTGCAATGCAATAAATTGTCTTATGCGCATCACCGGGATGATGTTGTGGACACCATGATGCTCTCGCTTATTTATGAGGGCAGATGGAATACGCTGTCGCCGGTGACATATCTTGACAGAACGGGTCTTACCCTGATTCGTCCCCTCATATATGTGAAAGAGGCGGATATCAAGGGATGGGTCAAAACATATGATCCGCCAGTACAGCAGAGCAGATGTCCAGCAGATAAAAACAGCAAACGGGAAACAGTAAAAGAAATGCTTCACATGATCGGCAGGGAAGCTCCCGGTGTAAGGAATCGGATGTTTACCGCTATACAGCAAAGTGGCATGGAAGGCTGGAGAAAAAAATGAGAAACAGGCAGGGAGATTTCTATGCAGGAAAATAATTACCATGAAATGATAAAGATCAAAAACATAGAGAAGCTTCGCCGGATGCAGAAGGAACTTCCTTCCTTCTGTACTATTTTTTTTCGCGGCATTTCTGACCAGGTCAGCACCCGCACTATGGTTGCTTATGCCTATGACCTACAGATCTTTTTCCATTATATCATACACCATATATTAGAAGATGAATCAATGCAGATCAGCCAGCTCACGCTTGAGCATCTAAAAAAGATTACAAAGTTTGAACTGGAGGATTATATGGAATATCTGTCCTACTATGAAGGCGAAGACGGAACCATCCATACCAATGATGAACGAGGTAAAGGTCGTAAACTTTCCTCCTTAAAAACTTTATATAACTATTTTTATGAAGCGGAATTGCTTCCCAATAATCCCGCTTCCATCGTCCATGTGCCAAAATACCACGAAAAGGAAATCATTCGTTTGGAACCCAATGAAGTAGCGAAACTTCTTGATATTGTTGAAAATGGGTCTGTGCAGACAAGTAAAAAGCAAAAAGAATTTCATAAAATCACCAGAGACCGTGACCTATGCCTGCTCACACTTCTTCTTGGAACCGGCATCCGTGTTTCAGAATGTGTTGGATTAAATATTGCAGACGTAAACTTTGATAACAATGCTATCCGTATCATACGAAAAGGCGGCAATGAAGCAGTTGTCTATTTTGGCGATGAGGTAGAGGATGCCCTTCGGCTTTATCTGAAAAACCGCAGAGAGATCATTCCGCTGGGCGGACACGAAGATGCGCTCTTTCTCTCCATGCAGAATCGAAGAATCTCAGTACGCGCCGTTGAAAATCTGGTAAAGAAATATGCTTCCCAGGTAACGACCTTAAAAAAGATTACACCGCATAAATTAAGAAGTACATATGGCACGGAACTTTACAGGGAAAGTGGTGATATCTATCTTGTAGCCAGCGTTTTGGGGCATAAAGACGTAAATACCACCAGAAAGCACTATGCCAACATGGATGAGGATAGAAAACGCCGGGCCGCAAATATCGTAAAGCTCCGGGAATCCAGAAAATGATATGTAAAGGCAGAATAACTGCTGTCTTCTAATGAAACTCCGTAGAATAATAAGGTATCATAAGTTCCTCTCCCGCATAGACAGTTGCACTATAGCGATGATTGATCTGCTGCACTTCTTCAATATACTCCCTGATCGACTGATCCTGGGCATGGTAATTTTGCTGTGCGATACTCCAAAGCGTATCGCCTTCCGATACTTCTATTCTATGGTAATATTTATAATAAATTTCTTCGGATCCATCATTTGCTTCTGCTGATTGAGTAAATACAAGCGAGAGCATCAAAGGAACGCAGATCATGAATATAATAGCTGCAAGACTATATCGAAGTATCAGGGTACGATACCATCTGCTCATAAACATTCTGTTGATAAACAGATTCACTCCTCTCATCCTTCTATTTTTAATATATAATACTGTACGTCTCTTTGTCATATCTTCCTTTACTTTCTTATTCATATCTTTTCTCCTTCTTCTCTCTTCATCAGTCAGATAGTTGCGAAATTATGATAAAATTCTTTTCTATTGTGAGTCTCGCACTGATCTGTCTTAATCAGTATAATAAATATAGGAATATATGTTCGATCTATTTGTATTATATCGAACATAAATTCGATTGTCAATAAAAATCGAACAAATTTTCGGAAAATATGTTTGCTTTTTCTGAATTCTCATGTTATAGTAAGATTATTAGAAAACAGATGCATGGAGGATTGATTTATGTCATATGGAAAGATTACAAAAAAACAGGAAGAAATTCTTACATATATTAAGGATGTGATATTGCAGAAGGGATACCCGCCGACAGTCCGGGATATCTGTGATGCGGTCAATTTAAAGTCCACATCCTCCGTTCATGCACATTTGGAAACGTTGGAGAAGAATGGTTATATCAGAAGAGATCCGACCAAACCCAGAGCAATTGAGATCATAGATGATTCTTTCCAGCTGGTGCGTCATGAGATGGCAAGTATTCCCATTGTGGGAACCGTTGCAGCAGGTCAGCCGATCCTTGCACAGCAGAATATCGACGGATATTTCCCGCTTCCGGTTGAAATGGTTCCCAATACGGAAACATTTGTTTTAAAGGTAAAAGGAGACAGTATGATCAATGTCGGTATCTACAGTGGCGACAGCATTTTCGTACAATGCTGCAGCACAGCAAATAATGGAGATACCGTAGTTGCCTTGATTGAGGATTCAGCTACTGTCAAGACATTTTATAAGGAAAATGGCCATATCCGCTTACAGCCGGAGAATGACTCCATGGAACCAATCATCGTAGATGACTGTCAGATCTTAGGAAAAGTATTCGGCGTATTCCGACTTTATCATTAGTGTGAGAAGTTACATAAATAAAAAACATATGATGAATAACATTAATGGAACAATATATGTTATTCATCATATGAAAACTTGCAGAACCAAACAATCATAATATTTCTTTTTCAATTTGTTTCCCATCTCGCCAGATCCGTTCCAGATTATAAAACAGCCGGTTTTCCTTATCAAAGATATGAACGATCACATCACCATAGTCCATCAATACCCAGTTAGCATTCTCATATCCTTCAATCTGTCGGGGATGGATGCCTTCTTGGGCAAGCAGTTCTTCTATTCGGTCAGAAATAGCATGCACCTGATTGATATTATTGCCGTTGGCTATAATAAAATAATCTGCTATGATTGAAATCTCACTGATTTCTATGATCTGGATATCCTCCGCTTTCTTTTCTTCCATTGCATTTACCACAATTTTGGCGGCTTCCCTTGATGATATCATCTTTATTGTCTCCATTTCTATGTTTTTACATTGGTTCTAATCTAAATTTTTTCGTGACTGTTATCGTTTTGCTTAGTAATCCTGCAGTAATATTCATAGGCTTCCATGGACAATCCGTCAATCGGCTGCTCTTTATTTTTCAAATGCCGTATCGTCCCCTCCAGAATCAGGCAGAGCGCCTGGTCAAAATCAATAAATATGATCTTTCTGATTTCCTCCAGTCCGGGGATAATCTTTCTGCCGGGTTCGATATAATCTGCAGAAAATACAATCTTTTCCATAAGGCTCATTTCCGGTTTGCCAGTGGTATGATACCGTATTGCAGATAAGATTTCCGGATCTTCTATGCCATATTTCTTTTCTGCAAGGCAGCTCCCTAGTTTGGCATGGATCAAAAACGGATTCTCTACTTCAAACGGCGTTAGTTTTACTTTATATTTTTTGCATAAGGCAAGTTTTTCATCCGTTTCAATGCATTTAGCGCAATCATGTAAAAGACCGGCAAGATACGCTTTTTCTATATCCGCGCCATACCGCATGGCAAGCGATGCCGCCGTATAAGCGACTCCTATCGTATGCGCATAACGTTTCGCATCCAGCTGTTTACTCATTGCTTTTTTAATTGTTTTGTAATCGTAGATTGACATGTCGCATTTCCTTCATACCTTATCTATTTGTTTATATTGTTTTATATAAATGTTCCTTACGGATATAATCCCTGACCGCGTCCGGCACCATACCGTCAATTTCCTGTCCTTTGGCAACGGATTCGCGGATCTTGCTAGAGGATGTTGCATCCTGCATTTCAATACAGTAAATATGCGTATGATATTTCTCTTCCAGATACCGGATATATTGTGGAAGCTGCATGTTGGCGGCATGACCATTCTGATCATCCTCCGCAGCTTCACATCCATCAACAGGATCATACTGCCTGTTAGACACATCCGGCATCCGGGAAGCCACGATCAGGCTACATTGCCCCATCAGCCGGGCGGGCTCTTTCCACCATTCGATCATTCTCAGAGAATCTTCTCCCAGCAGAAAAAACAGCTCGTCCTTCGGATAAATGCTATGAAATTCTTCCATGGTTTCATAACTGTATGTAGCGCCCTCTCTGCGGATTTCCAGCTCAGATACCTCCAGACTGTTCCTGCCCATTAATGCAAGACAAACCATGTGATAACGATGGCTGCCTGAAAGCACATTACTTTTCATATAAGAATTTCCGCTTGGCAAAAAAATCACTTTATCCAGCTGATATAAGCGCTTTGCATTTTCAGCAAGTTTTATATGTCCATTGTGTATGGGATTAAACGTTCCCCCATAAATACCTATTTTCATCATTCACAACATTCCACGCCGCTTTTATTTCACTTCTTTATCCATACAAACTGGGAGTTATCAATTTGATTTCACGAAAAACATCTCCATAGGTTGTGCATATTTAGGAACATCAATCACACAACCCCCACAATCCTTGTATCCCAATTTTCTATAGAAATGCTGTGAGCTTTCATCTACCTGTGTGGAAGTTAAAAGCATCCCATATCCTTGCAGCTTCATATCATTTTCCCAGAATTCCATAAGTCTTTTTCCATAACCTTTGCCCTGATAATCCCTATCAATAAAGAGCATCGTACAAAACGGAGTATTATCCCAAAAAAGATTATATCGTAACAGTCCGATTGGAATACCATCAAGCAATAACATATAGCCTCTTTTGTCACGAACTTTATTTATAAATTCTGTTTCCGGCAAATGTTTATCAAGGCTAAACCAGAATTCTTTATCCTCAATTTGCACATACCTAATATCTACCATCGTATACCCTCCCCTATAAATTCCGATATGCGGGGATGGTGAGGGTTGAACTCACAATCGCCGGGAACTATGTTCCAGACCGCTTTACCATTTACGCCACATCCCCACCTCGTATAACATTCACAAATGACTTCATTACGCCTACTTCTCCAACTTCAGATTTACATATCCGATGATAAAATAAATCAGAGCATAATTTTCTTATTATCCTTATTCTCTTTATAGAGCACGATCTTTCTGCCGATCACCTGCACCAATGTGGAACCGGTGCGGTCAGCCAGCATTCCCGCCATGACCGCAGGATCATCCTCTGCTCCTTTTAATACGGAAATCTTAATCAGTTCATGGGTATTAAATGCCTCAGCAACTGCTTCCGTCACCTCCGGCGTTAGATTGGATTTTCCGATCTGAAACAGGGGTGTCAGATTGGCAGCAAGGCTTTTTAAATAAGCGCGCTGTTTGCTTGTTAATGTCATAAAAATAACCATGCCTTTCCGTAACCTGCAAATTCTCGACAACGAAAAGCGTAAGCTTTTTGTTGTATGCTGCCGCAGGC
>CAMWHY010000129.1 GCA_947174185.1 uncultured Lachnospiraceae bacterium
GTCCATATACATATATTCTTCTACTGTCTTGGCAAATGACTTTAATTCTTTTGTATAATCATTAACAATATGATTTAAAACTTCTTCTGTTTCTCTCATGAACTGACCGCTTACAATCAAATGATCTTCTTGATCAACAGCACTTATTAGTTCTAAAGCCATCCGGTATTTTTCGGTTTTATCAGAAAGTTCATTTATTTTATTTCTGGTCTCCAAACAATCTTTTTCTATCTGTCGCTTTTTTTCAGTTTCTTCTTTTATCCGATGCAGTACAGAATCATCATTATTATAGGCGGAAAGAAATTCACTCTTTTTTTCTTTCTCCTTTTCCAAAACTGCAATAAAACGCTCCTGCTCCCTAATCTTCTTTTCCTGTTCCTTAAGAAGATCTTCGGCTTCAGATAACTGCCTTGAATATGATCTATATTCCTCCTCCAAGAAATCTTTTACCGAATCTAATTCTTTGATCATAAATATATTCCCTCTTTTCTTCTCACACTAACGGTTCCTTCGCTGGTGTCCCCGCTTTCCTCGGATATTTCTTCGGCGTCGGTTTCACTTTTCGGATAACGCAGAGATTTCTATGATAGTCCGTGTAAGGCAAAGTAAAATCAAAAACTTTTTCAATCTTTCCGCCAAGAATATCAACTGCATGTTCCGCTTTTTCTTGTTCCCGTAAAAGCTCCTCTGATTTATAAGCAACAAATATTCCGGCTTTTTTAACATAAGGCAGACAATATTCCGAAAGTGTGGAAAGATTGGCTACCGCTCTGGAAACCACAATATCAAATCCTTCTCTATAACATATTGCATCTGAAACGTCTGCGATATCATCCGCTTTTTTTGTATGATTTCCTGCGGCTCTCTTTGCATAATCTTCAGCTCTCCCATGCAATGCTGTAATATCTGACAACCCTAATTTTTGAATTACTTCATTCAAAAAATTTATTCTCTTATTTAAGGAATCCAGCATTACAACAAAAAGCTGCGGATATACAATTTTTAACGGTATCGCCGGAAAACCTGCACCTGTTCCAATATCCAATAATTTTATCCGCTGATTTTCAATACACGCATTGTGTATAATATCAATCTCGCTTCCTTTAATTAAGGCAAGGCTGTCCAAAAAATGTTTTTTTAATACCTCGTCATATTCTGTTATTGCAGTCAGGTTTACCTTTTCATTCCATTCGATCAGCAACTCGTAATACATTTGAAACTGTTCCAACTGTCGATCGGTCAACTCTATTGAAAACTCATTGCAATATTTCTTTAACTCTTGCATAATACTCCCCTATTCATTTTGTTCCGTTTACTCATTACCTTCTTTTAATATCTCATCCAGCCTGTCCCTCCAGGTATCATGTACCACCGTCTTTTTCTGATTATCAATAATCTTCTCCGCAAGCAATGGATGTTCCAATATCATTTTAATTTTATCTACCATCGCATCAAGATGATCCAGTTGATAAAATACAATATTTTCCAAATTCTGAAATCTCTCTCTCAGATAAACAGACTCATCCGTAAGACAGACAGCACCGTTCAGCATCGCATTAAAAACTCTCTCATGCGCACCATTCTTAAACCACGGCTGCATATTCAGTACAATTTTACATTCTTTCATACTTTCTATACATTCTTTTGGTGTAACTTCTCCATGTAATTTCACATTGTTTGGAAACCGTCCGGCAAAACCTTCCCAATTTTTCCCATAGATATGTAGGTCAATTCCAGCATTGGCTATTTCCATAATTATTTTTTTCTGAAAATAGTCTTTTACCGCGTAGAATGTATTCTCATATAATAATTCCAATAGTTCTCTTTCCTGTTTCAGATCAAACTTAATATTCTGGTCTTTAAGAAATAAATCATAGATACCATCCAATGTCATTTTCGGATATTTAATCAACAGATCATATATCATCCGCTCTATATCTGTCCTTAATGCCACACTTTCTTTGTTATTGGCAAAATAAGCAACATCCATCCTGCGTTCATGATAAGGAATATCTTCTTTTGTCAACCGTACTCCTCCATGAGGAAGATAAAAACATTCTTGCTGGGGATAATATTTATGTATAAAATCACAATGCTGACGATCCACAACAACTGTTGTCATAGACCGGATCTGTAGATCAAATACCTGTGTAAACCATTGTGGGGGGTCCACTAGAATATTATAAAGCTTCACTTGTTTCAAATCCCAGTAAAATTGATTATTTGCAGAAATATTAATCCCAACATTGTTAAATGTTATAACAATGGTACTTTCATTAATATTTGAATCTAACGAAGATAAAGTCTTCTTATACTCCTTATCGCATATATCCAACACAACACTATCTTCTAATTTCTGATTCATATGATCTAAAAAATAATTCAGCGTTGCTATTGGTCCTTTTATGAAAATAATCATAAATAAATCCTCTTATGCTTTAGCATCCAGATATACCAAAAGAACAGAGATATCCGCCGGACTGACGCCGCTGATCCGGGATGCCTGTCCTACATTTAACGGCCGAAACTCTTTTAGCTTCTGTCTTGCTTCCAACCGAAGACTTTTAATGTCATCGTAATCAATAGTTTCCGGAATCCGTCTGGTCTCCATTTTCTTAAACTGTTTTACTTGCTGTTGCTGCCGTTTGATATAACCATCGTACTTGATATTAATATTGATTTGTTCAATGATATCTTCTAAGACCAAACCTCTGTTTTCTCTGCTTTGGAATTTTTTCACTGCCTGATCTAATTTTGGCATAGATCCTTCTTCTAAAGAATGAAGATCTGATATCTCCTGATTCACCTGTTTTATCTTCTGATAAAATTCTTCCCGACCTGAGTCAATCTCCGCAAGCATCTCGTATGAAAGCTCCGGCCTGCAGATCAGCTCCGCCATAGAAGTACTTTTCTTGATCGCAGCGCTTTCATGCCGCATTAAAAATTGCTGGATCTCCTGATTTGCGCCCACCATCGTAGAAAACATTCTTTCCACTTCCTGTGCAATCAACTCTTCTTTCTTACAGGTCATATCATATACTTCTTTACTGACCAAGCCCACTTGATAACCATATTTCCGAAGACGAAGATCTGCATTGTCCTGTCTAAGCAGCAAGCGATACTCCGCTCTGGAAGTCATCATACGATAAGGTTCCCTGTTATCCTTTGTCACAAGATCATCAATCAACACACCTATATATGCTTCCGAACGATCTAAGATCAGTGGTTCCTTTCCCTGGATCTGAAGCGTCGCATTAATCCCGGCAATCAGTCCCTGTGCTGCCGCTTCTTCATAACCGCTACTGCCATTAAACTGTCCTGCACAATACAGACCCTTAATCTTTTTAAGTTCCAAAGACGGCAGAAGTTGTTTGGAACAAAGACAATCATACTCAATGGCATAAGCATTTCTTACAATCTTGCAATGCTCCAGTCCCGGCACAGTACGATACATCGCAAGCTGAACATCTTCCGGCAAAGAAGATGACATACCGCCTACATACATCTCATTGGTATGGATTCCTTCTGGTTCGATAAATACCTGATGCCGTTCCTTTTCCGCAAATTTCACAACTTTATCTTCAATCGAAGGACAGTATCTGGGACCTGTCCCTTCAATAACGCCGGCATAGATTGGTGAACGATCAAGATTTGCACGGATGATCTCATGGGTCTTTCCATTCGTATAAGTCAGCCAACAGCTTACCTGATCAATCTGCACAGACTCCGGATCTGTCGAAAAAGAAAACGGAACTACTTTTTTATCTCCCGTCTGCTCCTCCATCTTACTATAATCAATACTTCGACCATCCATTCTTGCCGGAGTTCCGGTCTTAAAACGTCTTAAATGCACACCATTTTTTTCCAGTGACATGGATAAATGATCTGCAGCCTGCAAACCGTTTGGTCCTGTATAAGTAATAGCCTCCCCACAGAGGCATCTTGCATTCAAATAAGTACCGCTGCAAATGATCACTGCTTTACATTCATAAACCGCACCGGTATAGGTTCGGATGCCTATAATTTTTTTATGATCTGTCATATTAAGATCAGTCTTATCAGTACCATTATCATTCTGTCCGTTTTGCATCTCCTCGCACAAAATCTCACAGACCTCTCCCTGCTTGATCGTCAAATGCTCCTGTTGTTCCAAGATACGACGCATTGAACGGCTATAATCCGCCTTATCCGCCTGAGCACGTAGAGAATGAACTGCAGGACCTTTTGACTGATTCAACATCTTTGACTGGATAAATGTCTTATCAATATTTTTTCCCATTTCACCACCAAGGGCATCCAGCTCTCTCACCAGATGCCCTTTCGATGAACCACCAATATTAGGATTGCATGGCATTAATGCAATCGAGTCAATACTGACGGTAAAGATTACCGTTTCCATCCCCATACGGGCACAAGCAAGCGCCGCTTCACATCCGGCATGACCAGCACCGATCACGCAGACATCTACTTGATCCCGTATTGTATTTTTAGTTGTTATTTCACCAGAAATCATTTTTTCTATTGCCCCACTCTAAAAAATAACGTCATATAATATAGTCATTTTCTAATCTACAAAATATGTCCGTCCCGGTTTCCTCGGCGGTGCAGCAGGATACTCTCCATCAATATAACCAAGCGCAAGATGTCCAACACCTTCAAACTCACCTTCGATACCAAGAGATTTAGCAAATTCCTTCCACTCCGGCAGTTCAAATTCTTCCTTTGCCCTATGAATCCAGCAGGAACCAAGCCCCAGCTCATGAGCGGCAAGCATCATATTACCTAAGGTTAAACTTCCATCACATACATAAGTCGGCCGTTCTTTTAAAGCAATGACTATCAAAATCACCGGCGCACCATAGAAGGGATCAAAATCTTCACTCTGGCCCATGAATTTTGCATTTACTTTCCTTAATGCATCACATTTTTCCGGATTGGTGACCGCAATGATAATCGGCACCTGTGCATTCCTACCGCTTGCCGCATATGTACCCGCTTCCATGATTTGCTCAATCAATTCCTTCGGCACCATATCTTTTTTAAAAGATCGAATACTTCTTCTTGACTTCATTATTTCCAATATATCACTCATCTTCCACTTTTCCTACCTGTTATACTTTTTAATAAATGAGACCTTCTATTTCCTTTGCATTCATTATATATCTTTCAAAGAAGGTTTTGCAAGTTCTTATACCTGTATATTATTTCTTACCGCTTTCATAAGCGGTGCTGCCACGGTATCTTGCATCATCATAATAATATTCTGGACCTCTGAATCTTGCTTCGTCATTATAAAAATCATTGTCCACCGCACTTGCTGCATTATACTGCGACGTATTATTATTCTGCATACTGTTACCGTAATTCACAGACTCATCCTTCGTCACGTCAATATATTGTCTGTTTTTCACATTTTTATAATATCTGATAACACAAACAATACCGGTAATAATGGCCACATTCCAGATAACGACACCAATTATCCAAGGCATCAGACTGGATACCACTTCTGCATCGGTGGTGATAACCATGATCAATCCAAATAATGTTATAGCGGCAAAAAATAACATAGGCACTGTTATTATCAAAACAAGAACCATAATGGCAGATGCTGTAGTTTTGGGTTCGCCGGTACAAGTAGTATACTTTTTATTTCCGTTCTTATCATAATACATGTATTTTTTATAACGGGCAGCATCACTCTGATATGTCTGACTGTTTCGATACATCTGTCCATTTTGAAAAGTTGTTCCACTTTGATTCGCTGTGTTATTTCCTCCCATAGCGCCGGGAACTGTATTTGCAGAACTCCCTATCGGAACTTCCTGATAATCTCTTTTGCCTATTATATATGATCTGATCACACCACCGACAGCGGAAAAAATAACTACATTCCATATAACAGCAAAAAGAAGTGTTGCTACCGTATCACCATTATTTTCACGCTCCATCATATACGTCAGAGATTTTTTAAATGCCTTTTCAAATGCCTCTCCTACGGAAACATTATTCCGCAATAAATTATCATGAAGGTCGTCTCCAAATCTTTCTATGTTAGATTCTGTAAGAATCGAATCGGTATCATCTCCCTGGATTCCTTCCCATGACCAATCTACAAAATCCAATTCCGCAGCATTTTCCGGCTCTGAATAAACAATTAGAAAATGCTGTTCATCTGAAAATGAATTAATATATATCTCATAAGCGTAATTCCATAGTTCATTATAATACTTCCAATCCTCATCATATACCGTCATTACATAAGGCGAAATCCCTGTTGTATCTTCAAATTCCTGTAATATTTCTTCCAAAGAATCTTCATCATCGATCACTCCAGCCCCATCCATGATATGTACATCTGTTGGTTCATAATCCGGTCTCAGAGGTTTCGTCGGCGTAAGAGTAAAGAAAACAGACACCACAGAAAAAATACCGGCTAGTATAAAAGGGATAAAAAATATTAAAGGAAAAATAAGTGAAAAAAGGCTCGGTTTAGTTGGCATTTCACTGCCATAAAGATACCTTTCCCTACCATGCCTGTCATAATATCTAAATCTTCTTGCATGTGGAAACGGTCTATTGGAATAACGGGGTGCATTACCTCCTCCGCTCCCTCCATGACTACTGCTGTGATGTCCACCGCTGTGATGACCGCCGCTATGACTTCCGCCACCTGATCTGTGTGCCATTTATTTCTCCTCCTTTTTTCCGTAGTTAATAAAGTGCCGTTATATCTATACAATATATTTTTTCATTGCCGCCGTAATCGTTTCCGCCGCTTTTAAATGGGCATAATATCCAGGATGCATCCTGGAACCCACTGTATTTTCATCCGTGTTGGGAAGAGTAATAAAGTTGATCTTCTCATCACCACTTTCTTTTTGATAAAGATCAATTCCTTCTTGAATCACCGGTGCCATAGCATCCCCGAGAATTCCGAAACACCAGCAGATACGCGCTTTAGGATTGTTCTTTCTGAGAATCTTCAGAAAATTGGTTACAGCATCCCTGACTTTAATAATATCTTCCCTGACATAATCTTCTCCCTCCATACGCAGCTTATAAACTTTTCCCGTATCAGGATCTTGAAAAGCTTCATTATGAAAGGCACCGTCATCATTAGTTCCAAGATTTACACAAATAATATCCGGCTGCCACGAAGCAAAATCATTCTTTTCTAAAAAACCAAGCGTTTTAAATTTTTCTCCGGGAATCACGCCGCAGATATCTTCATAATAGAGCGGTATCGCACAAGATGGATTATTGTCCCAGGAAGCATAAACACCCCATCCGCTTTGTGAAATTACCCTGTAATCCGCATTCATTTCTTTTGCTACCAGATACGGATAAGAAAAGGGATGGCAAAAGAACATGGAGATCCAGTCCTCGTCAGGACCTGTTCCAATCGTCCCTTCACCGGAAGTAATGCTGTCTCCAATAAATTCCATCTTCAGAGGACGATCCTCTACCGGAAGAATCTCCCCATCCAGCTTCACAGCATAAACTTTAATGCAATGCTCCGGATCACAATTCATCGCCTGTACATCTTTAATAATGCGGACATTTGTTACTTTTTCCGAATTTCTCATACGAAATACGGGAATCCACTCCTTTTCCTTCTTCAACATCTGCCTCGCAATAAAAGAACCGTTGATCATGATGGAGATCCAATTTTCATAATCAACATAGCAGCTTTCTATCTCTATATACAGCTCGCTGCATTTTACATTCAATTCTATAGCGCTGCCAGTCCAAATTAGTTTTACAGGATCACGGTTCTGGATCGTCCTGCCATGTACTTTGATGTTTTCATTATCTTTTAAAGCAACAGTATGTAACTTCATAATAATTCACCCTTTCTTAATTAATTATCACTGCAAGAAAAATAAATAGAAAAAGACATTTGATTATGAAAACCAACTGTTAATATAATAATGAAATATAATTAATAAATAATTACTATATCATTACTATAAGA
>CAMWHY010000130.1 GCA_947174185.1 uncultured Lachnospiraceae bacterium
GGATATCTATGATACCATGTGGGGAAACGTATTGTTTAACCGCCACAACGAAGGAATATATGAAGAGGATATGGAGGAGCTTGCCGCCAGTGTGGATGCTGCGTCAGTCAGGGGAGTGATCCAACTTCCCGGACTGAAAGTCTTTTGCCGTGGCAGCAATCTTTCTGAAGAACAAAAGGATGCCCTTTCGCCGCTCAATATAGAAAATAACCGACATAGTGATTTTGATTTTTTGCAGGAACTCTTTGAAAAATCAAAGGAGGCACAGGGATATGATAAGGACGATCTTCTTTACAGGGTTCCCAGCATTGCGATTGACGCTGATTTTCTGCAAAGCCTTTCTCCTTACGTAAGAGAGGGTGAGTTGGACATGACAGGGCTTTCGGATGGCAGGAAAATAGTGATTGTAGAGTATCCGGATGCTGAACTTTCCAATCCCTTTTCGGTTGGCGACTGCATATCCTTCACCGATGTAGTCATCACAGATCCCTACGTGGAAACATGGGATTTTTCACAAAATACGATGCCAACAGGGTACGAGCCCACGTTTTATTATGATTATACAGACAAAAGTATGACGGATATCCCGGGATATTCTTTTGGAACGAAAGTTGTATTTGATGCGCAGGTATGTGCTGTTTTGCAAATCGATGATGAAAATTTGCAAAAAATGTTCGATTCCGAAAGCTATGTATTGACATGTAGTTCCCCGGGGTATGAAATTTTGTGCTGTACCGATGCGCTTCCTATATGGGGGCTGCCGGATCGGTGCTACACGGATGTTTATGTAGACCTTGCACCTGATGCAGACGTAGATCGTTTTGAATTTTTGTGGTACAGAATTGTCGGAAAAAGCGGTAAGGTGGACAGCATTTCAAAAATGGATGTTAAGCAGCGTATCGCAAGAACCGACCGTTCCAATCTGATCCTCTTTGCCTCCATGATTCTTCTTGTTATTTCTACGGGGTGCTTCGGCATGATAAATGCCTATCATTTTGCGGTTAATAGAAATATGAGGAATCTGCAGATTATACGTGCTGTCGGTATCAGCAAAAAAGCTTTGGTGTTCAGCCATATCCGCGAACTGTTTTTGTGTCCGTTATGGGCGATTGTGACATCTTTGCTGCCGGTTACGATTTTTGATCTGGTCAAACGCTATGCAAATTATTATGCTTTTGAATTGGGAAATCAATCCTATATTTTGGGGGATAATGGAATCTGGACCGGAAACTGGGCGTTGCGTTTTCCGTTTTATATTGAACTATGGGAACAGCCGATTCCTCTTATTATGACAGTGGCATTTTTATGTCTGGTACTGCTTAATATCGCCGTTACAGTTTCGCCGCTTAGGCAGATACGGAAAGCGAACATTGTGGACGGCATCAGGACAGATGATTTCTAATGACAGAGTAATAGTTGTTCAGGCGATTTAGCCTGTATGATATTAGGAAAGGAAAGGATAGCATATGACATTTTTAAGAACAGAGAACCTCTCTAAGAAATACGGTGAAAACGAAGCCACAGTCACGGCGTTGGATCAGGTATCTTTTTCTGTGGAGAAGGGAGAATTTGTGGCTGTTATGGGGGCATCCGGCAGCGGAAAATCCACGCTGCTCAATCTTTTAGGCGGATTGGATTATCCCACCGAAGGAAAGGTTCTGTATCACGACAAGGATATTTTTGATATGAATGATGAGGAGCTTTCACGCTTCCGCCTAAAGACGATCGGTTTCATCTTTCAGTCGTACAACTTAATTCCGGAGCTTACCGTGCGTGAAAACATTATTCTTCCCGCAGAGATTGCAAAAGAAAAGCCTGACGAAGATAGAATGGCGCAGATCATAGACTCCCTCGGTCTGTCGGACCGTCTCTCACATCTTCCAGGGCAGATCAGCGGCGGACAGCAGCAGAGGGTGGCGATTGCAAGAGCACTGATCAACCAGCCGGAAATCCTTCTCTGTGATGAACCTACAGGTAATCTGGATCAGAAATCAGGAGAAAATGTGATGCAGTTACTTAAAATGTTGAACAAAGACTATGGAATTACGATCCTAATGATCACGCATGATGCAAGGATTGCAGAACAGACATCAAGAACAATTAATATCAGCGATGGAAAAATCGTAAATGAAACAATTTAGGATAATTGATAAGTTGTACGGGCCATCCGCATATACTGGAATATGACAGCCGGGTATGTGGATGGTCTTTATGCGTTTGGACAAATCGGATATTGGAAAAATCTTCTTGTGTCTTTTGGCAATTTCGGTTATGCTTGGATTATGCGTTCAGTTGGCGAATGGAAAGGCAGATTCTACGCAGACGGAAACGCTCCCGACCGGGAGGATTTTACCAGCAGAGGGGGATTGGGAAATGGAAGATCATGTAATACAGGTAGAAAATGGGCTGCCCTCCGGCATTAGCGATACCGGAGAAAGCAAAATGGTTGCACTTACCTTTGACGACGGACCCAATGTCTTATATACCGAAAGGTTATTGGACGGTCTGGCGGAGCGTGATGTCAAGGTGACTTTTTTCCTAATCGGAAAAAATGCGGAGGCGCATCCTGAAATTGTCAGACGCATAGCGGAAGAAGGGCATCTGATCGGTAATCATACATACAGTCATCTGAAGCTGACGGCTGGCAATGAAGCGGAATTTCTGGAGGAGATCAATAGAACCGGGGAGATCATCAGTGACATTACCGGTTCGACGCCTGTGTTCTGCCGGCCGCCATTTGGAGTATGGAATACCCGCTATGAAGAAAGGCTGGGCATCATACCGGTACTATGGGATGTGGACCCCAGAGATTGGTGTACTTTTGATACACAGACTGTTGCCAATCGTATCTTATCAGACTGCCATGACAGTGCGATCATCCTGATGCATGATGAGTATGAAACCTCTGTGGAGGCGGCGTTGCTTGTGATTGATGAATTGAAACAACAGGGGTACACGTTTGTCACGGTTGACAAACTATTGATTGATCCCTGACAGGGAGGATTAGTATGGACAATATCGACATGTTTACATATATGAATGAAAAAAAACAGGAGAAGGAGTCTCCGCTTGCAGCCAGAATGCGTCCGGTGACATTGGACGAGGTGGTTGGTCAGCAGCATATCATTGGCAAAGACAAACTGCTTTACCGTGCGATCCAGGCGGACAAGCTCACTTCCATTATCTTTTATGGACCGCCAGGAACCGGTAAAACGACGCTGGCGAAGGTGATTGCCCATACCACCAGTGCGGAATTTAAGCAGATCAATGCCACTGTTGCAGGGAAAAAGGATATGGAGGAGATCACCACACAGGCGAAGCAGACAGCAGCCATGTATGATAAGAAGACCATTCTTTTTATCGATGAGATCCATCGCTTTAATAAGGGACAGCAGGATTATCTGCTTCCGTTCGTAGAGGACGGAACGGTCATACTGATCGGCGCAACAACGGAGAATCCTTATTTTGAGGTCAATGGCGCTTTGATTTCCAGATCGAATATCTTTGAACTGCATCCACTGGAAAAAGAGGATATCAAGACGCTGCTGCACCGTGCCGTATATGATGAGAAGAAGGGGATGGGAGCTTATGAAGCAGAGCTGGATGCAGATGCAATGGAGTTTTTGGCGGAGCAGTCCGGTGGGGATGCAAGGCATGCCCTAAACGCCATAGAGATTGGCGTCATGACCACGAAGCGGAGTGAGGATGGGAAGATCCATATTACGCTTGAGGTGGCGCAGGAATGCATCCAGAAGCGTGTTATCCGGTTTGATAAGACGGGAGACAATCATTATAATACCATTTCGGCATTTATCAAAAGCATGCGCGGTTCCGATCCTGACGCCGCAGTTTATTATCTTGCGAAAATGCTTTATGCAGGAGAAAGCGTTACCTTTATTGCAAGGCGCATTATGATCTGTGCGGCAGAGGATGTGGGCAATGCGGACCCACAGGCGCTGGTGGTTGCCACTGCTGCGGCGCAGGCGGTGGAAAGGGTCGGTATGCCGGAATCACAGATCATTTTATCTCAGGCAGTGTCTTATGTTGCCTGTGCACCCAAAAGCAATGCGGCAGTCTGCGCCATTGGGGATGCGATGAAGTGCGTGGAGGAGACAGGAGATCTGCCGATTCCGCCGCATCTGAAGGATGCGCATTATAAAAGCGCTGCCAAACTTGGCAGCGGCATCGGATATCTTTATGCTCATGATTTTAAGAATAATTACGTGAAACAGCAGTATCTTCCCTATGAATTGTCCGGAAAAGAATTTTATAAGCCTTCCCAAAACGGATATGAAAAAAAGATTAGGGAACACATGATGCGTATCAAACGTGAAGCTGAGGAGAATTAATCTTCCTTATGATTTTTTCTTTTTACTTGGTTTTTCAGTGTTTACTACCGCATATCTGGAGGAGAGATAGTCCATATAGGAAAGTAACTGCTCCAGATGAGGATGATCGTATTCTAATACGATATTAAGAAAATCCCCTACTGTGATTGAGTCGGAAAGCAGCACATTTAACTCGTCGATGGGTGCATAAAAAGAGGTTCTTCCAAACATATAATCAATGGAAACATGAAAATAATCTGCAACTTTATCAATAAATTCCAGATCCGGCTGGTGAACGCCACGTTCATAGTTTGAGAGCGTAGAAGCACAAATCCCAAATTTCTCACCCATTTCTTCCTGCGTCATATGTTGTGCTTTTCTGAGTCTTTCCAGCTGTTCTCCAAAGGTCATTATTATCCTCCGTAATATGATCGTTATTCTGCATTGGACAACCCTATATCGTATTTATTTTATGATAAAATAAAAAATAAATCCGCTAATTACACGAATAATCATGAAATTAGTGGATGTTATAATATTGCTTTATAAAATGTAAAATAACAAGGATTAAAAACGACAATTAGTGGATATTTAGATAAGAAGTGATGATCAGATATCGGATTCTGTCAGAAGTTCATGCATCAGATATTCATAAAGTTTACTATTTTTTTTATCCCAGTTGCAGCAGACGGTTTCTGCAAGTTCTTTTGTAGGGAGGTTTAAAGTAAGGCTGACAAGTTCTTCCTGCTGATCTTTGACGACCAGACGGGCTTCATAGCTCTTGTTGTTTAAAGCATGGTAATGAGACTGTACGGATAGTGCTTTCTGCATGCTGAAATGATTGGAGGAAAGGTAATTTTTGATATCCTGACGGATCGGATAGGCGATGCGTTCTTCCAAAGAAGAGATCGTATGATGTCCCTCTTTGGTGATGGTGAGAAGGGTACGGTTGTTGATCTGGCGGCTTTCCGTCAGAGCATTCTCCTCCAGCTCGGAAAATGCCAACTGAAGTGTAATAAAATCAATATATCCCCGTTCCAGGACAAAGTCGCTGATCTGGGATTTGGTGATCTCGGATGATGTGTGATCCAGTATATACAATACAATCAGTTTATATAATATGGAATGCTCCAGTGTATTCATATTGTTTACCCTGCCATGAATTTTTAGTTTTCATTTTATTCAGCAGCGTATTTAATACCTGCTTTTTATCCAGACTCCACTCCGGAGCGATCAGAAGTTTTCTCGGGCCATCGCCGGTGATGCGGTGGATCACCATTTCCGGTGTAAGACGTTCCAGACATTCAATAACGATGTCGGTATATTCTTCCAAAGATAGGACTTCGAAGCGGCGTTTCTGATAAAGCTTTGCAAGATCGGTCTGCTCCAGTACGTGTAACAGCTGCAGCTTGATTCCAAATATGGGAAAGGTGTTCAGATATTCTACGGTTGAGATCATCTGTTCCCGGCTTTCTTCCGGGAGCCCCAGAATGACATGGACGATGATGGGAACCTGTATCTGGTTTAATTTACGGACGGCTTCTTCAAAAACTGAGATTTCATAACCGCGCCGGATCAGCTGAGCTGTTTTGCGGTGGATGGTCTGCAGACCGAGCTCTACCCAGATAAATTTTTCAGGATAGGCATGCTTCAGTTCGGAAAGCAGGTCGATCACATCCAGCGGAAGACAGTCAGGTCTTGTAGCGATAGAGATGCCGATGATCTCTTTATCCTCCAAAGCCTGACTATATATATTCCTAAGATAGTCGACGGGGGCATAGGTATTTGTATAAGGCTGAAAATAAGCAACATACCGACAGCCGGAATATTTCTGGGAAAGAAGGAGCTTTCCTTTTTCAATCTGCGAATGAATATCGGGATGCGCTCTGTCCATGGGAGCAGAAAATTCACCGCTTCCGCCCTGTGAACAGAAGAGGCAGCCCCTGTCGTCAATGACGCCATCCCTGTTCGGACAGGACATACCTCCGTCGATGGCGATCTTATATATCTTCTGACCATACACTTCTTTGAAATAATAATCTAAGGAGTGGTACGGCTTTTTATCCCACATTTGTTTTTCCATAGTTCCCCTTATTTAATATGCTTTTTAACTGCTTCGGCCACTACCTCCGCTACGTGCGGATGGAATGCTTCCGGCATAATATTTTCTTCGTTTAGTTCATCTTCTGGTACGAGGCTTGCAATGGCTATCGCAGCAGACATCTTCATTTCTTCTGTAATCTGTTTTGCTCGTCCTTCCAGTGCGCCCTTGAAAATGCCGGGGAAAGCAACTACATTGTTGACCTGATTTGGGAAATCACTTCGTCCGGTTCCGACGATGCGGGCTCCCGCAGCTTTGGCAACATCTGGCATGATTTCTGGAACAGGGTTGGCCATGGCAAGGATGATGGCATCCCGGTTCATCTGTTTTACCATTTCTGCAGTTAACGCATCCGGGACAGATACGCCGATAAAAATGTCTGCGCCTTTTATAGCGTCAGCAAGTGATCCGCTTTCATGGTTGGGATTGGTACATTCCGCCATTTTCTCCTGCATCCAGTTCAGTCTGGGAGACCCCTTAACAACAATACCTTTGCTGTTGCACAGGATGACATTGACAAATCCGTAATTTAACAAGAGCTTCGCAATTGCTACGCCCGCTGCACCAGCGCCGTTGATGACAACCTTACAGTCGGCAGCTTTTTTATCAACAATCTTTAAAGAATTGATCAGAGCCGCAAGTACAACGATGGCAGTGCCATGCTGGTCGTCGTGAAATACGGGGATATTTAAAGAAGCTTTTAAACGTTCTTCTATTTCAAAACATCTTGGCGCACTGATATCTTCCAGATTGACACCGCCATATCCGGGGGCAAGCCATGTAACGGCCTTGATGATCTCCTCGGTATCCTGAGTATCAAGACAGATGGGAACGGCATTGACACCGCCGAACTCCTTGAACAGGACTGCCTTGCCCTCCATGACGGGCATAGCAGCTTCCGGCCCGATATTGCCAAGACCGAGAACCGCGCTTCCGTCGGAAACGACTAAGATCGTGTTTCCCTTGATCGTATATTTATAAACCTCTTCCTTATTTTCCGCAATCTTTTTGCAGGGTTCCGCGACGCCTGGAGTATAGGCTAGAGCAAGTGCTTCCCTTGATTTTACGGGGGTTTTAGACACGGTATTTAATTTTCCTTTCCATTCCTCATGAAGTTGTAATGCTTTTTCCTGTGTTGTCATGGCTATGTGCCTCGCTTTCTGTTAGATGATATGATCTGCGTAGAATTGACTTTTACAGATCATTTATATTGGGGTTACCTAATTTCTTTTTCAGGTATGTCTTCCTCAACCATAGTACCATTAAAAAGTAGAGGTTGCAACATAAAAAGTAGTTGCTTTTTCTAAAATATAGTGTATAATATTTAATAATTAGCTGATAGTAAATATTGCTATCATTCGTTTTACTTCTTAAAAAAATCCCAATAAGACTATTAAAGATGGAAGATGATTTTTCAGTAAAGAATTGTGAGTACGAACAGTTAATTAGCGATCAAGGAAGGATTTAAGACAAGTCTGCAATTGTTAATATAAATTCAGAGTCAAAATTAATGATCGTTGTATAAAGGGTAAAC
>CAMWHY010000131.1 GCA_947174185.1 uncultured Lachnospiraceae bacterium
GTCCCTGCACTTTATGACATCTGATCCTGCGGTCATCCACTATGATAAATCCGGGGCAGTGAAATGCCTCCTCCAGCGTTACAATACCTTCCTCTAAAGCTGCTGCTGCCGTAATGATCTTAAAAGTCGAACCCGGCTCATAAGTGTCATTAATACAGCCATTTCTCCACATCCGGTTGAGGGCGTCCTGTCTCTCTTCAGAAGTCATATCGTTGTCTGATATACTGATCTCCAGAAGTCTTCCTGTCTGATCCAGTTCAAAGGGATGATTCAGATCAAATTCCGGAACATTGGTCATGGCCAGTATCTCCCCGGTATTCGGCCGCATAACGATGATGGAGACGCTTTCCGCTTCTTTTGTTACCATTGCCTGTTCCGCCAGCTGCTGTGCATACATCTGGATATTGGCGTCTATGCTGATTACAAGATCATCTCCGGCAATCGGTTCCCTCCTGCGTTCGCCTTCTTCCAGAACCTCGATTCCTCTGGCATCCGTCACCGTCAGGATCTGTCCCGGCGTTCCCGACAGATACTCCTCGTATATGACCTCCAGACCGATGATTCCCTGATTATCCCCGCCAGTAAATCCAAGCACCTTAGATGCCAGTTCTCCATAAGGATAATAGCGTTTATAATCCTCATCCACCTTAACGCCGGCATACCCATAGCTTCTGATCCGGTCTCCAGTCTCTTTATCCACATTGCTCCGAATCCGTTCGATGGAGGTATATCTTTCCACTCTGGCACGGACATACTCCTCCGATAGTGACAATTCCCTGCACAGCATAGCGATAACCGCCTCAGGATCTTCTATCTGGCTGTGGATCACCGAGACGGTACATACCGTGGTATTATCTGCAAGTACAACGCCATTGATATCAAGAATTCTGCCTCTGGCAGCTTTGATATCCCGTTCCCTCTCCTGTACATCAATCGCACGGCTTCCGTAATCATCCGCCGCCACGATCATCAAAAATCCCAACCTGACTGTCAGGGCAATACAGGCACACAGTACAAACAGCCAGTAAATAAACAGCTTCTTTTTATGGAAAATGCGCACCCGTTCAAATACATTTTTATTTTGCTCCGATTTTGACATATCATAGCTCACATCAATCCTATTGATATAAATCTATTATGCAAATCTTATACTTATTCTATTCTTATCCATCCGGCTGCTCACGTTCTTCAAATCCTATGGATTCTCCTGCACCATTTTGCCGGATGCTGGAATCCGGATTAATCGGTTCTCCGGTCTGCGGATCAAGATATTCCCCATTGAGCGGATCAATCGCATATCCGGTAGAAGGGTCAATAGTGACTGTAACGCCCCTGTGTTCATTACCGTTCGCGTTATTGTCTGAGACGGAATCCTCCGGTGCCTCGTTTTCTGAAATGGTTCCGTCGCCTGTGTCATTAGATGATAACGTCGAAAGACGATGACCCCGTTCTTCCAATTCCCGTTCTTCTGCCTCGCTCAGCTCTTCTGTCATGAAGATATGCATATAGGGAAGCACATCCGTCAGGATAGATCTGCAGAGCAGACATGCCCGTCTTGTCGCCTGATCCTGCGAAGCCGCATTCGGACGGTCAATCACAACATAGATGGCGATCTGTGGATCATCCGCCGGTGCAAATCCCATGAAAGAAACGACGTAATTCTGCTTGCCGTCTCCCGATGTCTCCGCTGTACCGGTCTTGCCGCCGATCCGGTAGCCCGCCGGTCTTGCATAAGTACCCGTACCTTCCTCCACTACGCCGATACCATAATCGATCATCAGATCCGAAACGCTTTCAGAAACCACCTGACGCAGCATCACCGGTTCAATATTTTCCACAACAGCCCCATTTTCATCCAGAATCTGTCTGACCATATGCGGGCGATAATAATAACCGCCGTTGACCAGACTGCAATAGGCAGAAATCGTTTCGATCATGGTCACATTATATCCCTGCCCGAAGGTAGAAGTCGCAAGCTCCGTCACGCCCATGGTATTCTCCGTAAACACCACGGAATCCGTCCGCATCTCTCCCGCCAGATCAATATTTGTACGCAGTCCAAAATTGAAATTCTCAAAATATCTTAGATAAGACGTGCTTCCCAGTTTCTGACCGATCTGCATCAGGGTAACGTTACAGGACTCTTCTAACGCCTGTTTCAGAGTAAGTTCTCCGTCACCATACCGGTTGTGGCAGCGGATATATGTGGTGTGTTCTCCCTCGCCAAAGGTCATATAGCCCTGGCAATAGAACCTGTCCCCATCGTGGATCACTCCGGCGTCCAGAGCTGCCGCCATTGTAAATGTCTTGCATACACTGCCCGGTTCATAGGAATCCGAGATGCAGAAATTCCTCCACAGTTCTTCCACCGCATCCTTTTCTTCTTCTTCGGTCATCATCGCCAGCGTCTCTGCCGGATAGATCGGCGAAAGATTCAGTTCCACATTGGTTGGATCGCTTAAATGAAACCCCGGATAGCTTGCCATGGCAAGGATCTCGCCGGTATCGACCTCCATGATGATGACGCCGGTATTATCGGAGCCCATCTCTCCTTCACGGTAATCATTGGCATACTCTTCATTATAGGCTTTGATATTCTCCTCCACGATATTCTGTATATACGCGTCCAGCGTTGTAACAAGAGTATATCCATCCTGCGCAGGAACAATCGTCCTCTCCAGCATATTTTCATCGGAAAGATAACCATACTCCCTTCCGTTGCTGCCGCACAGGATATCATTATAATACTCCTCCAGTCCGTACTGACCTCCCTGTGTCGTTGTAAAGCCGATCACATCACAGGCCAGCGTGTCATAGGGATAGCTTCTGACATAAACCGTTTCGAACCAAATGCCCTTTTGGGAGATTCCGCTGCCCTCCTCCGCCTGCATTGCAAGATACGGTTCAATCAGGGAATAATCAACCTCCCTCTGGAGGATATAATACTGTGACTCCGGATGTTCCATAATGTATGTCCTGACATCCGAAGTATTAATATTAAAACAGGTCTGAAGCGCCACCAGCGTCGGATCTAATTCCTCCGCTTTCTCACGCATCATCTTTGCATCCAATATAATATTATATCTCACATCGCTGATCGCAAGAGTCGTCCCGTTTCGATCGACAATAGATCCCCTCCGGTACGGAATTGTCCGGCTGTCGTATTTTGTTTGCAGATGCCTCATGACAAGCCGTTTATATTCCTCTTCATTATCCGCGCTGAGCATGACGATACGTGCCACCAACGTAAGAAGGCAGATCAACAGAACCCCTTCAAATACCATCAACTTCGCTGCCATGTAATCCTGAAATCTATCCCGGTCATTTACCTTGACAAGCTTCATGGTATTTTTCTTGCGTTTTGATCTACCTTCACCTTTTTGTCTTTGATCTTTCACTAATTTGCTCCATTCCTATTCAGGCATGTCCATGTATTGCTTCACATAATCCTCGATCTCACCTGAGTATATGATGATCTGACCTTCGCCTGCCAGCTTCATCCCCAACTCCTCCGCAGCAATACGTTCAATCTCCTGAAGATTGACCGCACTGTATATCCTGTCCTCATACAGATCATTGTCCAGACGCAGTGCCTCATACTGGCTCTGAAGAACAGCCTTCTGATTCATCAGGGAAGCCACTTCAGCCTGTACATTTATATAATGCCAAATTATGAAGCATAATGCAACTACTGTCGCAACAATTAATATCGCATTATATATCTTTTTATGATATGCACGCCTTTCCTGTTTTTCCTGCTCTCTTGCAGATCGGGATCTGACATAAAACTCTTTTTCCGTCTCTCTTGGCAGCTGCCTTGCAGCATTGCCATATACATAATTTCTTTCTGCCATAGGTCTTTTTATTTCCCCCACACTATTGATTCTTAAATATTGACAATATTTTCCAATGTCTGTCTTCTATCGTTTGTTCTGTTTTCATCTTTTGAAAATCAATCATTTTTTTGTCGTTTTTTGAAAGCGTTACCGTTTCGCCTTTTTCATTTTCTATGAGTTCTTTTCAAAGATGCGTAGTTTTGCCGGTTTTGCCCGTCTGTTCCTCTCTATTTCCTCTTCCGATGCTATGACCGGCTTTCTCCCGATACACCTTCCCAGCGGTTTCTTGCCACATACGCATACCGGCAGTTCCGGCGGACAGGTGCACGGATGTTCCGCTTCACGAAAAGCATTTTTCACAATCCGGTCCTCCAAGGACTGAAAGGTGATCACCGCTATCCTCCCACCGGGATGCAGGTACGCTATCATATTCTTCAAGGCTTCCCCCAGGACTTCTAATTCTCTGTTGCATTCTACCCGGATCGCCTGAAATGTCCGTTTGGAAGGATGTCCATCCACCCGCATCTTTGCAGGGATCGCGGCCTTTATAATGTCATTTAATTCAAATGTTGTTTTTATCCTCTTGTTCTTTCTTGCCAGAACGATATGCTTCGCAATATTCTTGGCAAACTTTTCTTCTCCGTAATTTTTGATGATATGGAACAATTCCATCTCATCATAGGTATTGACAATCTCCTCTGCAGTCAATGTCTGCCTTGTATCCATCCTCATATCAAGAGGCGCATCAATCCAATAAGAAAATCCCCGTTCTCCGTTGTCCAGCTGATAAGAGGAAACTCCCAGATCAAGGAGAATACCATCCACTCCGTCGATACCAAGTTCCTGCAATCTGCTGACTGCCTCCCGATAGTTGCAGCGGATGATGGTTACTCTATCTCCATATTCCTCCAGCCTTGATGCCGCTGCTTTGATCGCATCGCCGTCCTGATCGACTCCGTAAAGATGTCCTTTTTCAGACAGTCTGGAGGCAATCTCATAAGAATGACCGCCGCCGCCAAGGGTTCCGTCCAGATACACGGCATCCGGCTTGATAGCCAGTCCTTCTATTGTCTCTTTCAATAAAACCGGCTGATGCGAGAATTCCACTGCAAAACCCCTTTCCTAAACTGCATGTCTGTTACAGACGAATACCAAATTCCACAAGTTTTTCAGCAATCGCCGACATATCCTCTATATCCGTAATCTGCTCATATCTGGACTTGTCCCAGATCTCCAGCCGGCTTCCGACGCCAGCTAAGATAACATTCTTTTCTAATCCGGCATATTCCCTGAGACTGGGTGGTATAAACACACGCCCCTGCCCATCAATGCCGCCATCCGTTGCTCCTGCAATCAAAAATCGTGAAAGGGTACGCGCCTCCTTTAAACCGAAGGGCATTCCCTGAATCTCCTGCTGGATATTCTTCCAGGAGGGAGCGTCCACCAGCCACAGACATCCGTCCAGTCCTTTGGTCACAACAAAACCACCCTCCAGCTCGCCCCTGAGCTGAGTGGGAATGATAATCCTTCCCTTGGGATCGATTGTGTGATTAAACTCTCCCTGAAACATTTTTCTCCAACCACTTTAATCCACTAAAAACCACTTTGATGCATCTAGAAACCATTTTAAACATTATTTTTTTTAATTGCAAGCATTTTTTGTATATTTGCACAAAAAAAATACGCTTTTCAGCGTATTTTTTGAACAGAAATCAATATCTTGTGTCTACCCTTCTCATCCTACAAGATATAGAGTTTCAGAAACTGTCCACAATCTTCCTATTTTCCGTCTTGATCCAGTTTCTCCGCATTCATTTTTTTATAATTCTGTACCCTCATGACAAGCCATATGGAACAGGAGGCCACAAACAGCACCATGCCAAGCATCTGGGAGACTGCAATATTGGTGGAGGGAATCATCAGCGAATCGGTCCGCAGCCCCTCGATAAAAAATCTCCCAATGCCGTATCCGCCAAAATAGCACAGCATCATTTCTCCGTCAAATTTCCTTTTCTTCCAGAATACAAACAGAATCAACAATAATAACACAAGATTAAACAGACTTTCATAAAGGAAGGTGGGATGCACCTGTATATAATTCGTTCCTGCTGCCACATGCTCCATAATCTCAGGCGTGATATCCGAAGAACGTACTGCCGCAAGCGGCAGCCTCATAGCAAGCAACCCATCCGTATAACCGCCAAAACATTCCCTGTTGGTAAAGTTGCCCCAGCGTCCGAAAATCTGGCCTACAAGAACCCCAAGGATTGCAATATCTGCCACGGCAAGTATTTTCATCTTCTTAACTCTGCAGAAAACGCACAAAGCAACAAATCCCGCAATCACACCGCCATAGATCGCAAGTCCGCCCTGACGGATATTAATGATACTTCCCAGATGATCCTTGTAATAATCCCACGAAAAAACCACATAATAGAGTCTTGCACCAACGATTCCACAGATCAGAAGGCACAACGCAAGATCATAGATGTCTTCCGGCTTGTATCCCTCTTTTTTTGCCATATACGCTGCCAGAGACACCCCGATAAACATACCGATTCCAATGATCACACCATACAGAGCTATGGTAAATCCAAAAATGTCAAAGCTTTTTGGCACATTATCCAGATAAATTCCAAGACCTGGAAATCCTATGGATCCGTCACCCATCCAATCCGGCATATTGCTACACTCCTTTTTGTCTATCGTCCACTTTCGTCTGGCTGCCAGGAAAGCATTTCAGAGAAATATTTTCTGCAAATACTTCCTAAATAGTAAACAGATCAAACATTAAAACGGAATAAAATCACGTCTCCATCCTGCACCACATATTCCTTGCCTTCCAGCCTGACTAACCCTTTTTCCTTTGCTGCTGCAACCGACCCAAGTTCTATCAGGTCTTTATATGCAACTACCTCGGCACGAATAAAGCCACGTTCAAAATCCGTATGAATCTTCCCGGCTGCCTGTGGCGCCTTTGTTCCTTTCCTGATCGTCCACGCCCTTGTCTCATCCTCACCGGATGTCAGGTAGCTGAGAAGCCCCAGAATCTGGTAGCTTGCATGAATCAGTTTATCCAGTCCGGATTCCTTTAATCCCATTTCCGCCAGAAAATCCGCTTTCTCATCATCTTCCAGCTCTGCTATCTCCTCCTCTAACTGCGCGCAGATCACAAATACCTCGCTGCCTTCCTTAGCAGCATACTCCCTGACAGACGCAACTCCGGCATTGGATGCGCCATCGTCTTCCAGATCACCCTCCGCCACATTTGCCGCATAGATCACAGGCTTTGCCGTCAGCAGATTATAGGAAGCCAGCCAGACTTCCTCATCCTCATCCTGCGGTGTATATGTCTTTGCAAGATTGCCTTCATCCATATGAGCTTTCAATGCTTCCAGCAATACAAGCTCCTTCGCCTGCGTTTTGTCATTCTTCGCACCCTTAGAAGTCTTTGCAATCCTTCTTTCCAGAATTTCCAGATCAGAGAACAACAGCTCCATGTTGATCGTCTCGATATCACGAAGGGGATCGATACTTCCGTCCACATGCACGATATTCGTATCCTCAAAACATCTGACCACATGTACGATCGCATCCACTTCCCTGATGTTCGCCAGGAACTGATTGCCCAGTCCCTCTCCCTTGGACGCACCCTTTACCAATCCTGCAATATCTACAAATTCAATCACCGCCGGCGTCACCTTCTTGGAGTGATACAAATCACCAAGCTTTTTCAGACGCTCGTCCGGCACTGCAACAACGCCCACATTTGGATCGATGGTACAAAACGGATAATTCGCTGATTCTGCGCCTGCCTTGGTCAGACAATTAAATAATGTTGATTTACCTACATTCGGAAGACCGACGATTCCTAATTTCATTTTATCTTAATCTCCTTTGAAATGTGCTGTTTTTGACTTTTGTTTTCTTTCCTTTTAACTCTTTTCCATAGTAAAAGCTCCTTTTAAATAAAGAGCCTTAATATCAAATGCTCAGCAAGCTGAGCATTGGTAGTATAGC
>CAMWHY010000132.1 GCA_947174185.1 uncultured Lachnospiraceae bacterium
CCTTTCATTGTGTATAAGCAAAATTTATTTCTTTCCATGGGTGTAGCTGGTGAGCTGATCGATCTCCTTGACCTCCGCCGCATTTTCTTCCTGCAGAAATTCCTCAAATGCATGCTCCTTTAACTTATCATGCACTTTTCTTTCCTGCACAGCCTTCTGCATCTTGAGTCTGGCCACTTCCACATTCTTCTGTGCGACCACCACGTTCAGATGCTGTTTCTTCACCTGCTCCTCAGCATATTTTCTGGCATATTCATTTTCTTTCAGTTCCAGAATATTGAGCGCCTCGCCACGCATCCGCCTTGCTTCTTCCGCCAGACGTTCCCGCTTTTCGAGAGCAATCCTTAAAAGTTCTTCTTCCTCCGCCAGCTTGCGCTGCGCTGCGGCAAAATTGTTCTTTTCCTGTTCTTCAAGCTTGGACTTGATATCCAGTATATTCTGCATCCGGTATCGAAATCTCGCCATGCCGCAACCTCGCTATCCTCTTTCCTATCAATCAACGGTCAAAAAAGTGAATTCAACAGTTCCAGTGATTCCTCAAAGGTAAATTTCGCATCCACATCCTGCATCAGAAATTCATTGACCGCATCGATCTTCGTAATGGCATAGTCAATCCCCGCATTGGAGCCCTTCTTGTATGCTCCGATATTGATCAGATCCTCAGCCTCCTGATAGGTGGCCAGCACCGTCTTCAGCTTCGACGCCGCCTGCCGGTGTTCCTTTGTGGTGACCATCGACATACATCTTGAAATCGACTGCAATACATCGATCGCCGGATAGTGATTCTTATGCCCCAGCTTTCTGGAAAGCATAATATGCCCATCCAGAATACTTCGTGCCGTATCCGTGATCGGCTCGTTGAAATCATCACCATCCACCAGTACGGCATACAGCCCTGTAATGGAACCTTTGTCATTTCTGCCCGCACGCTCTAAAAGCTTAGGCATCTCTGAATATACGCTGGGAGGATATCCTCTTGTAACCGGCGGCTCGCCGGTAGCAAGACCAATCTCTCTCTGCGCCATGGAAAAACGGGTCAGATTGTCCATCATCAGAAGAACATCCTTGCCCTTATCACGAAAATATTCTGCGATCGCAGTCGCTGTCTGCGCCGCTTTCTTACGCTCCAGCGCAGGTTTATCCGAAGTTGCCACCACGACCACGGAACGCCGCATACCTTCTTCGCCAAGATCGCGTTCGATAAACTCCCTGACCTCTCTGCCACGCTCTCCGATCAATGCGATCACATTAATATCCGCTTTCGTATTTCTTGCAAACATTCCCATCAGGGTGGATTTACCAACACCGGAACCTGCAAAGATCCCGATCCTCTGTCCCTTACCAATCGTAATCAGTCCGTCCACTGCCTTAACGCCCAGCGGAAGAGCCTCGTTAATGATCGTTCTGGTCATGGCATCCGGCGACGGCGCATCCAACGGATATGCCTGTTCCGAATCATACTTAAACTCGCTGATCGGTCTCCCAAGACCGTCCAGGATCTGTCCTAATAAAGCATCCCCTACCTGTACGGATAAAGGATGCTCCATATTTTCTACCATACAGCCCAAGCCGATTCCGTCAGTTGCTTCATATGGCATCAGCAATGTTTTATTATTATTAAAGCCTACGACCTCAGCTAAGATCGCCTGTTCGGCATCCATATCCTGTCCTGTATAGATCCGGCAGAGATCTCCCATCTTCGCATCCGGTCCGGCGGACTCCAGCGTCAGTCCCACCACGTTAGTAATCCTGCCCAGCCGTTTGAAATAGAGCCTTCCGACTGCCTGATCATATTTATCCAAGGAAACAGCACTCATTCTCCTCAACCTGCCTATCCTGTATTCTTGCGTCCCCTGTCAGCCTACCCACTACCCGTTATAACTCAGCAGCTTTAGCTGCCGTTTCAACATCTTCATCTGCGTTCCCAACCCACAGTCCATAATGCCAAGATCACTTTCAATCATGCAGTCTCCTTTTTTCATCGTACCGTCTGCTATGATCTCAAAATCAGTTTCCGGCATACCGGTCTCTACGGAAATCTGCGCCTTACTATTTCTTGCCGCCTCATAGTCCTCCTTCGAAACATGGACGATATAATTCCTTCCACTATCGAGAGACGCAAGAGACCTATTGATTAAAAAAAGGATATTCTCCTTCTCATCTTCCAGCCGTATTCCAAGCACATGCTCATACACATCGGTCAGCTTATCCACCAGTGCAGGTTCCAGTTCATCCATCTGTTCCTGATACCGGTCTTCCAATTCTCTTTCTTTTGTCTTCAGCTGCTGCTCCATCTGTTGATAATGCGCCCTGCATTCTTCTTCCGCTTTCTGCTTCCCTTCGGCATATCCGTCTTGATATCCCATCTCAGATGCTTTTGCCCGCAGCTCCTCAATCTCTTTTTCCGCCTCGGCCCTCATCTCCTGAATCTCCGCCTCAGCTTCTTCTTTTAACTTTGTCTGCTCCTCAATGATCGCTGCGGGATCGATTTCCTCCTCATCCTCAACCAGCCTTGCCACCTGTTCTGCATCGATGCCTGCCACAAAACCTTCTTCAAATTCCTCCGGTTCCATCTGTTCCTGCATCTGGACGGCCATTTCGCCAAGGATCTTCTCCACCGCTTCATTGTTGTCAATAAGTACCTTATCCGTCTTGTCAAGAACGACATAGCCGCCCTTTAATATATTGCTATACAACGATATCGTCACCTCCACCACGGGAAATAACAAGCTCGCCGGAATCCTCCAGCTTCCTGATAATATTAACGATCTTCTGCTGCGCTTCCTCCACGTCCTTCATACGTACAGGTCCCATAAATTCCATATCTTCCTTGATCATCTCAGCAAGACGCTTCGACAGGTTGTTAAAGATCGCATTCTGGACTTCCTCATTCGCACTCTTCAGCGCAAGCGCAAGTTCGTTATTATCTACATCACGAAGCACACGCTGGATGGAACGGTCATCGAGCAGGAGGATATCCTCAAATACAAACATCTTCTTACGAATCTCATCTGCAAGCTCAGGATCTTCGATCTCCAGAATTTCCATAATATGTTTCTCTGTACTACGATCTGTAGAGTTCAGGATATCAACAACACGATCGACGCCGCCAATCACTGTATAATCCTGATTAACCAGATTAGCCAGCTTAGATTCCAATACCCGCTCTACCTCCTTAATTACATCAGGACTGGTACGATCCATGACCGCGATCCTCTTTGCAACATCCGCCTGATTCTCCGGCGGAAGCGCTGAAATAATAGCAGAAGCCTGTTGTGAAGAAAGATAGGACAAAATCAACGCAATCGTCTGCGGATGTTCATCCTGAATAAAATTCAGAAGCTGAAGTGCATCGGTCTTTCTGACAAATTCGAATGGTTTCACCTGTAAGGATGCCGTCAGTTTACCAATAACGTCTATCGCCTTATCAGTGCCCAACGCCTTCTCCAAAAGTTCCTTCGCATAGCCAATACCACCTTCCGCAATATACTGTTGCGCAAGGCAGATCTCATAAAATTCATTAATGACCTCTTCCTTCACCTGCGGAGTAATACTTCTGGTATTCGCAATCTCCAGCGTAAGATCCTCAATCTCTTCTTCTTTCAAATGTCTGAATATCGACGATGACTTTTCCGGTCCTAATGCAATCAAAAGGATCGCCGCCTTCTGAAGTCCTGTCAATGCTGCATCTGCCACGATTAATCAGTCTCCCTATGTACATTATAATATTATACTGCTCACATTTAGCCCCAATCCTCCGTCAGCCAGTTTCTCAACAGATTGGCTGCCGCTTCCGGATTGTCATCCACAAATTTCTCAACAATCTTACGGGACTCGGATTTATCTTCCACATTGATCTCTTCCAACGCTTCGATAGGCGTTGATTTCAGGATATCGTCAATGCTGATCTCCGCCTCCTCATCCTCCGTTTTGACGCTGCGCATACTCCGAAGCACAACAAATGCCAAAAGTCCAAGAATCAGCAGGATCAGTATAATCTGCAGAACATCTGCCGTCTCTACATCGATGCCCTCTTTATCCACAAAGAAAGGTTCTTCATATATGATCAGAGAGATATTCTTTTCATTGATGCCCGTTGCATTGGAAACAAACTGGTACAACTCCTCAGCAACCTCAACCTGTACGCGTGCGTTATTATTTAGCTTATACTGCTCCCAGGTAATACCATCCAGCAGTCCCTGCGCTTTCACATCTGCTTCCCTGATCACATTATAATTAATACATATGGCAGAGATCGAGGATTCATCCGCCTTGATACCGCCTGCCGGAATCTCCTCGAAAATCGTCTTCTCATTTGGCAGGAAATCTTCCGAGGTTTCATCAGTTACGGAGTTACTGTACTGTCCGTCGCGATACATGTATCCGGTCTCTACCTGAGAATCCGTTCCGGGTTCTCCCGATACACCGCCGCTATCTTCCTGATGAAATGTATCACGGGAGGCAAGCATGCCTTCTTCTCTTCCCTCCGGCGCACTGTACAGATGCTCCGATACCTGTCGGTTAGAGGTATTGATGACCACATTCGCCGCTACCTCCACACTAGAGAAGGAATTGGACTTTAAGAACACATCCCGTACCTTGTTGACCGTAAGCTCCGTCCACTGGGACTGCAGGTCCATCAGTGAGCTGGCAATCCCGTAAGATGATGTCTCGGAACTTCCGGAGAACAAAAGATTCCCCTGATTATCCGTAATCACGATACACTCCGTGGAATCATTGCCCAGTGCCGTCGCAATAAATCTCGCCATACCGGCTGCCGCTTCCTTCGTACATGTTCCGGACAATGTCAACATAACGCCTGCCGAAGTCTCCTTCTGCTGCGCAATCATCGTTCCGTCGTCCTGTGGAACCGTCAGCTGTACCGTCGCATCTTTAACAAAGGTGTAAGTCTTCAGCGTTTCCTCCATCATTGATTCCAGATATTTGACATAACGCCTCTGCCGGTCCGCTTCCGTAGAGGTAAAGCCGCCTTCTGAAACATTGTCGATCCCAAAAGCGCTGGTGTAAATATTGTTAGATCCCAGTAGCAGATTCGCCTTCGTATAATCATTACGATTAATATAGATCTCCAGCCCATCCTCCGAAGTATGGTAATCCATTCCATCCGCCCCTTCCAAAAGGTCCAGAGCAGTCTGGGCATCTGCGGGAGTCTCCGCACGATAGATTCTGATATACTGCGGTTTTGTAACGGATACGATCAGGATCACAAACGCGGCGATTACGCCTACCGCCAACGCGGCAATCGCGATCTTCTGACGGGAAGTAAAATGCTCCCACCAGTCCAGAAATTTCTTGGGAAGGCTTTTCAGCCACTCCAAAAGCTTATCTACCATCTTCCAACTTTCCTTACCTTTCTCTTAACGCATATAGCTTAGAACTGCATATTCATCAGTTCCTTATAGGCTTCCATAAATTTGTCCCTGACCGCCACAGTATATTGCAACGCTGTAGAAGCCTTCTGTAATGCAATCGCAAGATCATGCGTACTCTCCGCCTTTCCTAAGGAGAGTTTGATTTCCTCATTCTCAGCCTGAGAAAGATAGCCATTGGTTGTATTGATATTGCCGATGACCGAATCCAGCACTTTGCCAAACATATCCTTCTCAACGGCAGTCGTCTGAATGGCAGGGCTTTTGAACACCACCTGCTCAATCGGATCCGAGCGCATCTCACGCACTGTATTGAGTTCCATATGTATCTCCATCCTTTCGTATCATAATATCTGTCATATATCAGCTCTGCAGGATGCTCAGACCTTTCGTGGCAATCGACTTACTTGCCTGAAAAGCTGTGACATTGGCTTCATAGGAGCGCGACGCATCGATCAGGTTCGTCATCTCCGTGATAATATTGACATTGGGATATGTCACATAACCATTCTCATCCGCATCCGGATGGGACGGATCATAAACCATGTTCATCGGCGTATCCTCATCCTCGTGGATATCCGTAATCTTAACGCCGTACCCGATGGCATCCTCCATTTCTTTAAAAGAACGCCTTCTGGTATGCCCCTCTCCCACAACGTGATCCAGCACATGGGAAAAGCTTCCGATATGCTCCGTCTCCTGTGTTGTAAAGGTAACGATCTTTCTGCGGTAAGGCGTACCGTCTTCCGTTCTTGTGGTATTGGCATTGGCCACATTCTCCGCGATTACGTCCATACGGTAACGCTGTGCCGACAACCCGGTAGCAGTAATATCAAATGCAGTAAAAATACCCATCTCCCATACTCCTCTCAAAAACTGATCTTGTCACTTTTACTTCATAACCATCTTCAGATTCTTAAACTCCATATTGATCGAATCCAGCAGTGTATTATAAGTAATCTGATTCTCCGCCAGATAAACATTCTCTGTATCGATATCCACATTATTGCCGTCCAGACGATAGGAATGATCCGCCTGCTCCGTATAGACCGACGGCGTAATACGGGAAAGTTCACGCTTATTCACATCAGATACCTTCCCATCCATCGTCTCAAAGTGGGAATATCCTAAAGCGCGTTGCAGCTCCCGTTCAAAAGCAACATCCTGCCGCTTGTACCCCGGCGTGTCATTATTGGCAATATTGTTGGAGATTGCATCATTCCTAAGCCATGCCGCATCCGCCGCCTTATCCATGATATTGATATAATCAAATACATCCGTTTTCAGCATTATGTATCCATCCTTTCTACCTGTAAAATCCTTCTGTAAAATCCTTACGGCTTTTTTTCAAATCAAAAAATACTAAGCCACTCCTTATTATATAAATAATTCATCCAAAAAACAAGGGTAAATAATGCAAATCTACGCTTTACATAGTAATTCTGTGCTTTCCATAGAATATCGTACTTTGTATAGCATAAAAAACGGATTCTGTGAAAATCCGTTTTCTCATCCTTCCCCATCCTTTTGGAAATCATATGATTTAACATTATACACCCTTGGAAATATTTTTTCCAGTATATTTTATGATTTCCTATATTTAACAATTTTTACCATACTATTCATTATATTTTTCATGATAGTTTATCATTCATTCGCCGGCACATCCTTGGTAAATCCACACTGTTCATCCATACAGACCAGCTTACTGCCCTTCTTTAATAGAAGGCTATCGCATTTCGGACATTTCTCCTTGACCGGCATCTGCCATACCATAAAATCACACTCAGGATACGTCTCGCAACCAAAATATCTCCTGCCTTTCTTCGTCTTGCGGATAACGATCTCACCGCCGCACTTCGGGCAGGGTACGCCGATCTTCTCCAGATAGGGCTTCGTATTGCGGCACTCCGGAAATCCCGGGCAGGCAAGGAATCTGCCGTGGGGACCATACTTAATGACCATGTTGCGGCCGCACTCCTCACAGACCACGTCGGACTCCTCATCCTTGATCTCAATATGCTCCAGCTCCTTCTCCGCCGTACGGACCGCCTCGTCCAGATCCGGATAAAAATTGGCTATCACTGTCTTCCATGGAACGTCGCCTTCTTCCACGCTATCCAAAAGTCCCTCCATGGTTGCCGTAAAGTTGACATCCACAATGGAAGGAAACGCCTCCTTCATCATCTGGTTGACTACCTCTCCCAGCTCTGATACATAAAGATTTTTATTCTCCTTGATGATGTATCGTCTGGCAAGGATGGTAGTGATCGTCGGAGCATAGGTACTGGGACGTCCGATCCCAAGTTCCTCTAAGGCACGCACCAGACTCGCCTCCGTATAATGCGCAGGCGGCTGGGTAAAATGCTGTTTTGTCTCAAGCTCCACAAAAGAAAGCTGTGTCTTCTCGGTCAGCTCCTTTAACAAGAATGCATTCTC
>CAMWHY010000133.1 GCA_947174185.1 uncultured Lachnospiraceae bacterium
GGATGTGGGAAATAAAAGGGAAGTGTGCCGGGAGAGCGTTTAGAGCTGCCGGATGACGGTTTGATTGCTGGTGGCAAATGGGAATCATGCTGCGGTGGGCGGTTAAGGGGGAATGTCTGGCTGTCTGAAGAGATCGAATCGCCGGCTGTTTATGGAATCCTTCATCCTCAGATCGTGATACCGGTGTCGTATCGGGATAAAGAGCTTACTTACATTCTGGCTCATGAAAACGTTCATATAAGCCGCCGGGATAATTTGTGGCGGCTGGCGGCTTTTGCAACCGTCTGCCTGCATTGGTTCAACCCTTTTGCATGGCTGTTTTTGAAGCTTTTTCTGGAGGATATGGAACTGGCTTGCGACGAGAAAGTATTAGCGGGACTTGGGGAAAAGGAAAAGAAAGCATATGCCATGGCGCTGGTGGAATGCGCCGCGGACGGACCGCTTTTCGCCTCCGCTTTCGGGGGAGCAAAACTCCATAAAAGGATTTTCCATATTTTATCCTATAAAAAAATATCCATATTTTCAGCGTTATGCTTTGCGCTTCTGGCGGCGGGGATCGCCTTTACGCTGCTGACAAATGGGGCTTTATAAGGGGATGTTTTTATCTTATGGAGGTATGCGATGGTGATTAGAAAGAAAATACTATTTTGTATATTAACAGTAATTGCATTAAATGCAATATTGCTTCTGCTATGGTTTGGCAGGCAGGAGAAAAAGGAAATGATGATTAATGTTGACGGTTTTGAAGTTGTGTATAATGTAACGAATAGGGTACTCACTATTGAAGACTTTAGAGAAATTGAATTGGGCAGCTCTTTAAATGAAATTGTTGAAAAAGTAGGGGAACCAGATACATGGATCGGATGTGGAATGCTGTGGCCTGTTTATTTTTTGGAAGGTAACAAAGCTGTAGCTTTACATTTTGTATATCCGGAGGTCTGTGAAAATTTATGGATCATAGAGTTGTATGATGAAAACGGAGAAAGTCAGGTTATAAAAGAGGGATAAAGAAATTTCTTTTACTGTTCAGAAAATATGGAATATGAGGAGGAATACTAAATTATGAGAAATAAAAAGTTGGAAAAGTATTATCTGTTGTCGGCGGCGGGTATACTGGCGGCTTCCTTTTATCCCTTGTATATGGGCGTGCGGGTGGTGTCAGATATGATAACGGCGGGAACGGTCATGCAGGAGGATTACCCCAAATACATCATTCCCTATACCCCCATCAGTCTTGCATTGATCGCCGGGGTATGGCTGATGCCGCTGCTGTTAAAATACATAAAGAAGGGCGGTCAGGCGCTTGCTTCGGTAGTCTCCACTGCTATATTCCTGGCGGCGGAGTTGCTCCTGGAGAATCAAGTGGTCGTCACGTCCACCACTACTGAGGTTACACTGGACGATTGGCAGATGTATATGTGTGCCGTGATACCGGATTCCTGGTATGAGCCGCCCATAGATCAGTCGCATATGTGTTCCCAGTTGCCGGATTCCTGGTATCCCGTCAGGCAGTCGGCTGTGGAGATTCTGATGGGAAATTACAATCCGGCTTTTAAACTGCACTTTTATGCGATTTCCATTCTTCTGATACTGGCGGCGCTAAGCTGTTTTTACGGATTTGCACGTGTGTTACAGGGGAAAGCAGAACAGAAAAAGAAAGTGTTGGTGATGCAGACGGTGTCTCTGGGAATCTTTCTGGCGCTTTGCGTTCTTGCCTGCTTTACAGCGTTTTTTAGAGACGGGAATCTCAAGGTTTCTGCTGTTTCGGCAATACTTATGATTGTGTTTTTTATTTTCTTCGGTGTGACGTCGGGGCTGTACTTAGCTTCTTTTCTGACAGAAAAAAGTACGCGGGTATTTGTGGGGATTCCTGCCATAGCGGCTTCGCTTATGACGACGCTTATGTATCTGGGGGAAATGATATTATTAAACGGATATCTGTACCGTTTTGGGGAGGGATTTTTCTTCCGGGGTCTATGGAAAGCAACAGAGCCGTTTCCGGATATCCTATTTGAGACTGTGGGACCTGCGCCCGTAGATCTTATGATCATTCTGGCATCCGGGTTGATCTGCGCAGGGATTTTGAAGTTGTGGGGAGGTCGGAGAGATTCGTAACATATTTTTAAGTCATACGTAAAGGATTTTTGTGGCTTAGTTATTGCAATTTTTGGTATTTGCCTATATAATAATACTAACTAACAATTTTTCCCAATGGAAAACAGATGTATTCATTAGGAAAATGTTGCATCGGATGGCGCATTTTAGTACGTTTAAAGCAAGGAGGCCTGCGTATGAAGATTGGAAGTATCAGTGCAATAGGGAATATTACTTCTGTAAGAAGCGTTTCTGCAGTGCAGAAGCAGGCGGTAAAATCTGTCGATACAAAAAGCAAGAGTATCGAGAATGATATTTCTGATGTGGAACAGCAGAAACAGGCTTTTTCTTCTAAAGAAGATCTCACAGTTGATGAAAAAATGAAGCGGCGTCAGGAACTGCAGCAAGAGTTGAGCAGTCTGAAGACGAAGCTTAGGATCAGCGAGGCAGAGGCAAGTAAGGAAAGCCAGAAGGAAGCTTTGACGGACGAACAGTCTGCTGCTAAAGAAACGGAAGCAGACGAAGAAAGCAGGGCGGCGCAGGCGGTAAAGGAAGATGCAGCCAAGGCAAAAGAAAAAGAGGAAGCGGCGAAAGCAGAAAAGAAAGAAGAGCAGATTCAAAGGATGAAGGAAAATGCATCGGAGAGTAAGGCGCAAAAAACTGGTGCCCAAACGAAGGATGCAGATCAGGCGAAGACAGGAGAAGTCGGAGTAGGAAAGACAGGAACAGACGGATTTAGGATAGATGAGCGTACGGCAAAAGCCGAAGCTGCAGAAGATGACGAGAAAACCGAGGAGGAACAAGATAAAGAGCAGATTCCGGGTTTTTCTAAAAGAGAAATGCAGTCAATGATCTCGGAAGACGAGGCGGCGAAGCGTGCTGAGCAGCAGGGCGTTATCGTTGCGAGGATTGAAAATGATATTGTCATCCTCAAGGGAGAGATGAAGCAGGATGAAGACCGGGGCGTTGACGTTACAAAAAAGAAGGAAGAACTGAAAGAGCAGGAGGAAAGGGCGCAGCGGGCTGTGAATGCGCAGTTCTCCGCTATAGGTCAGACAAACAGGAGACTGCAGGAGGCCGCACAGGATAAGCTGGAGGAGACAAGAGGGGAAAACGCAATGACCATTAGGAGGAATGCAGCGGCGGAGCAGCCGTTGATCAGAGCGACAAATTATTCCCTGTCAGGTATGGTATAATCAGCTCAAGAATCCAGACGCTACGCGTCTGCATCGCGAAGCGCAAGAGAACTTCTTTTAGAAGTTCTCTTTTTTTCTGCAACCTTTTCTGACTTTATTCTCTCTAATCAGTAGCAAGAGATAAAAAGCGATGAAAGGAGATAAGTATGAATAAAAATGTATTTTCAGAGATTGTGCTTAATTCCACGGACAGTCTCTATCACATTTCCAAGTCGATTCTGAAGAACGACGCAGATTGTGAAGACGCCGTACAGGAAGCCATAACCATTGCTTTTGCAAAGTTACATACGCTAAAGGAAGAACAATATGCTAAAACATGGCTTACCCGGATACTGATTAACGAGTGCTATCATATCCTAAGAAAGCGCGAGAGATTCACCCCGTTTCCTGACTACAAGGAAGAAACGGAATGGGGGTTGGAAGATTATTCGGAACTGTATCAGGCTTTGTTTATGTTGAAAAAGGAGTATCGGCTTACGATTGTACTGCATTATCTGGAGGGATACTCCGTTAAGGAAATCGCCCACATTATGAACACAGGTACTGGGACGGTAAAAAGTCGCCTGAGCAGAGGGCGGGACAAGCTGAAATCTATTTTAGAGGAGGAAAATGTTTATGGGATCATTTAAAGAAACATTGAAACAGGAATTTCCCCGCACACCGGAAAGTTTCCGGCAATGTGTAAACAATGCGGTATCAAAACAGAGAATCAGCAGAAGAAAGCGCTTTCGTTTTGCCAGAACAGCGATTCCTGTGGCGGCATGCCTGATCCTTGTAAGCGGTACGGTGATGGCGGCGGAGTTTCCTGTTTTTACGAGATGGCTTGCGGATTTAGGGATTAATGCTCATGAGGCGGAAGAAATGATCGTTCATGTAAGCGATGGACAGGATTCTGCTTCTGTAAACGGCAGTCAGGGTGGCGTTTTTACAGATGACAGACAGAACGGCGTTGTGGAGCAGGAACCGCTTTTTACCGTGACGGACGTATATTTTGACGGCGCAACGCTTTTATTCCTTGCGGAGCCCTGTGCGGGAATTCATGAACTTGAATTTGGCGACCATGTCTTTATCAATGGTACGGACAACAGACTTGAATATGTGGTTGAGATAGAGGAAGGCAGCGGCATCTGGCAGTGTGAGGTCACTGTGATGGATGAAAACCTTGCACAGGAAAATCCTGAGAAGCTGGATGTTACGGTACAGGTCTATATGGAATCGGGGGAAAAGCAGGAGTTTACCTTTACGATTGAATCCGATAAGCTGGGCAGCATAGATACCGCGGAAAACCAGCACTTTGAACTGTCATATGGTACAGTGGAGGTATGTGATGTGCAGACGGCGCCTTCCAAGGTAAGTTTCACCCTGAAATGGACCGTTTATAGGGAGGAAGACTTTGAAATGTTGCGTGGCGCATTGTTTTTCTGTGAGGACAGCAGCGGCGTGCGGTATGCGCCAAACGAATTGCGCATGAATGCTTTCTGCAGCCCGGAAGTCCGCAACGAAGGGACGGGATGGATCGAATTTGAGCAGGGATTCGAGATCCAGAACTTTGACAGCACTTCCGAATATATGATATTTATACCTGCTGAGGGCGGTTATGACGAGGAAGGTTCTTATATAGGAACGGAAACGCCCAGAGAGGATATGAGCTTTGTGATTAAGTTTTAGATAAAAATTGATTTTTTCTTCCGAAAGTGCTACTATTTTGGGTAGGCGGTATATTATGCTGAATATCATATTTAGAAAATACGAATAGCGAAGTATTTAGTCATACTTCGGAATGGAGGAAAAAATGAGCAGGGGATTTGATGATTTATTATCAAAGGTATCACAGTGCAGTAGAAAAAAGGTGTCTGTTGCGGTGGCGCAGGATGCGCCTGTGCTGGAAGCAGTTGAGGAAGCGCGTAAGCGCGGCATTGCAGATGCGATCCTGGTAGGCGACATGGAGAAGATTACTCCGATTGCAGAAGAACTTGGCATCGATCTTTCCAACTATGAAGTGATCGATGAGAAGGATACGCTGGAAGCGGCGCATAAGGCGGTAGAACTGGTACATAACAAAAAAGCAGACATGTATATGAAGGGATTGGTGGATACAAAGTCTTTTTTAAAGAGTGTGCTGGATAAAGAAGTCGGACTCCGTACCGGCAAGCCGCTCTCGCATGTAGCAGTATTTGAGATTAAGGGACATGAGAAGCTCCTGTTCTTAACGGACGTTGCATTTATTCCTTATCCGACTTTGGAGGATAAAGTCAGCATTATCGAGAATACGGTAAGCGTTGTTCATGCATGCGGTATCCCGAATCCGAAGGTGGCTCCGGTGGCAGCAGTTGAAGTGGTCAATCCGAAGATGCCGGTTACGGTAGAGGCGGATGAGCTGACAAAGATGTGTGCAGAAGGGAAAATTACTGGCTGCGTTGTAGATGGACCGTTGTCGCTTGATCTTGCGATTGATCCGGAAGCTGCAAAGCATAAGGGGGCGGAAGGAAGAAAGATCGTTGGCGATGCGGACGTGATCCTGTTCCCGGATATTCATGCAGGCAACATCACCTATAAGGCATTGACGCACCTTTGCGACTGCAAGAACGGATGTATCTTAACAGGTACAAAGGCTCCGGTCATTTTAACATCCCGATCAGATTCCACAGATACGAAGGTCAATTCTATTGCTTTGGCGGCAGTGGTAGCTGAGTCGCTGAAAGAAGAATAGGAAAAACGAACGTTTCGAAATGGCTGTCTTATAAACAATTAGAAAATTTAAAATATAAGTGATTGCAAAATGACAGATTTTTAAAACTAGTTGTGCAATATAGATCATATCATACGCCGGGTGCTTGTGCACTCGCCGGCACTTAGATGCCGTTTTGGGCATCTTATGTGCCGCTGCGTAGTGCACGCAGCGAAAGCGTGCCCGGCGATGATATGGTCTGTGTTGCACAACGGAAGCTTACAAAAAAGAGTTTCACAATGATCTAAATAGGTTATAGAAAGAGAGGAAAAAACATTGTCATATAAGATTTTGATTATCAATCCCGGTTCTACATCAACAAAAATCGGCGTATTCGAGGATGAAACGCTTTTATTTGAGGAGACCCTCAGACATACCACAGAGGAGATCGCGAAGTACGCAACCATCGTTGACCAGAAAGATTTTCGTAAGAATATTATCACGGACTTTCTTGCTACTAAGGATGTCAGCCTGAAGGATCTGAATGTGATCGTAGGGCGGGGCGGTATGTTGAAACCGATTCCGGGAGGTACTTATCCGGTGACGGATGCGCTGCTGAATGACTTGAAGATTGGTTATCAGGGGCAGCATGCTTCTAATCTTGGTGGTATTCTGGCAAAGGAAATGGCGGATTCGGTAGGGATTCCTTCCTATATCGTAGATCCGGTGGTTGTGGATGAGTTAGAGCCGGTAGCGAGATATTCCGGCGTGCCGGAGCTTCCGAGGACAAGCGTATTTCATGCGTTGAATCAGAAGGCGGTTGCCAAGAGATATGCTAAGGAGATTGGCAGGGCATACGAAGATCTGAATCTGATCGTAGTGCATATGGGCGGCGGTGTATCTGTCGGTGCGCATAAAAATGGTAAGGTTGTTGATGTATTTAATGCATTGGACGGAGACGGCGCATTTTCGCCGGAACGTGCAGGTGGCGTACCTTCCGGCGCATTGATCAAAATGTGCTTTTCCGGAAAATATACGGAGAAGGAAGTATATAAGAAGATCGTTGGCAATGGCGGATTTAATGCATATCTTGGCACCAATGATGCCCGCGTGGTAGAAGAGCGTATGAAGGACGGCGATAAGAACGCAGAGGAGGTTTATGCTGCATTCATCTATCAGGTATGCAAAAATATCGGAGCGCAGGCAGCGGTTTTGGAGGGCAAGGTAGATCAGATCATCGTGACCGGTGGTATTGCTTATTCCAAGATGGTTATTGCGGAATTTACGAAGCGGATCAGCTGGATCGCTCCGTTGACGGTATATCCGGGCGAGGACGAGCTGCTTGCTTTAGCACAGGGCGCTCTCCGCGTTCTGAATGGTGAAGAAAAGGCGATGGAGTATTAAGAAAGTATTGCCATGAAAAAAGCTGTCACGTTATGTGGCAGCTTTTCTGACATCTAAGGGAAACGCTGATGAAAGCGTTTCTTTAGAATAGTTCAAAATTTAGAATAGTACATAATAGGGAAAAAAGAATGCTTTTTATCGGAATTACTTTATGCATATTGTTTGTAATGATCCTATTGGATGCTTTAAAGATTGTGGATTACGTAAAGGGAATCGGGCTGGTTTTTACGGCAGGGTTTTATCCTCATGCGTTTTTTTTCTGTTATCTGGCATATCACATTGTTTGGATACAGAAAGGCCGTCTGCCATGGGTATTATTTTTATTATTTATGGGCGTTTGCATTCTGTATTGGCTTATCCGTCTTCATATTTTTCC
>CAMWHY010000134.1 GCA_947174185.1 uncultured Lachnospiraceae bacterium
TCGCCATAAAAATACCGACCTCCAATCGTTAGATTTTTGGTCTAACTTTTGGGGGTCGGTACAAAGATCTCCTGCTTTTTGTTTTTTATTTATTCTTTTCCATAAAAGGATTCAATCGCCTGTGCGAAAAAATCGGAAGCCCCTTCACCATATTTTTCATCTATCATCGGCTTGATTTTTTCATTGCGGTAATATTGTGCATGTGCCAGCATGAGTTCTTTTTCCTCTTTTATCTGCGAAAATTGTTTCATAACAAAGCCGAATTGTCCGACAATCTCCTTTACCTCAAAAGAATCTACGGCACAATCCTGCTTCGCAATCAGTTTTTGCAAAATATCTTCAATCCGTTTATTATAACTTTCTGCAACTTCTTTGCTAATGGGATTTAGGGTGGCAGATAGAAATTTGTCCTTTCCACCATACCATTCAACTACCTTTGCATAGCCTTTCTGCATTTTTTCTGAAGATACGACTTCCATATAATGCGCTTTCCACTGTTCAATGCTTCCAAATTCTTTGATTGCGATGTTTCTGATATTTTCCGGCATATGCACAAGCATAGACTGGAACATTTCTTCCATCTCTGTTTTACTGAAAACTGCAAAATCCATTTTGTTTTCTCCTTTCATAATGTCATCAATGCTGGCAATCAGACGCTCTATGCGTTCCTTTTTTGCTATCAGCATTTTCCTCTGCATTTCTAAAATTTGGTTTCTTTCAAGGGCAGGGATTTCCATAACAGCCTTGATTTCTTTCAAAGGAATATCAAATTCACGGAAAAACAAAATCTGTTGTAATGTTTCCAATGCCTTATCGTCATAAAGCCGGTATCCCGCTTCACTTTTCTCTGTCGGCTTCAACAATCCGATTTCATCATAGTAGTGAAGTGTGCGTACGCTGATACCTGTTAAATCCGATATTTCCTTTACTGTCCTCATAGCAGATGTCCTCCTGTTCTTGATATAATCACTTTAATCTATGACGCTCCGTGAGGGTCAATAGGTAAATTCAAATTTTTTTGAGTATAACATATTTCAGAAGTTATTGTCCTTTATGACTTCCTTATAATCCCGTATTGCGTTCCTGTTGAAAACGGCTTATACTTATTTAAGTAAATTGGAATTAGCTAAGTTCTTTAGAGCGAGGGATATAAGCAAAAAAAATCAAAGCATTCGCGAGAAAGGTATTGGATATGAGAAAAATATTAGAATTTCCTCCAATAAATGAAAATGATTTAGAAAAAGTCAAAAAAATAATTGATATCATTGCGGATAACCTAGATAGGGATTGCAGTAAGGAATTGGATGAATTACGAAGTTTAACTGGGAAACTGCATTCAGTTGAGGAATTTGCAGAGTATTGGGGGTGGACTGATTTGGATAGTCTGGCAAGAATCAGCTTAACACCAGAGCCACCAAGCGTGAGTGATTTGGACAGGACAGAATTAGAAACAATCATAGGAATCATAAGGGAATCCCTTATCTCTGGGGAAGACAATAAGGGAAAATATTATGAAGAATTACTTCATAAGTCCATGTGTATACCAGATGTCATGAGTTATATAATGTCGGGACAGAGTGTGGAAACTATTGCAGACAGCATGTTATTAGCTAAAAATAATGTGATCTTACTATAGGGGAGTAAAACAGCTTTTAGTTTGCCAAACAGTCAGTTGAATTTTGTGAAATTAAAAATCATATGAAGCAAAACTGAATAATCCCATTACAAAGAAAACTGTAATTGTTCCATATCACTCGAAGGATCTTAAAAAGGGATTGGAACAGGCAATTTTAAAACAAGCTGGATTAAAATGATCTGGCTTTCTCAAACAACGGAGATATTTATTGCATGAACAAACTATTTTATCCTGCTATCTTTCACAAGGCGGAAGAAGGCGGCTTTTGGATTGATTTTCCTGATTTACCTGAATGTATGACTCAAGGAGAAGATATGCAGCAAGCCTATGAAATGGCGGTAGAAGCCCTGGGCCTTGCAATTACCAGCCGAGAAGCAGAAAAATTGGCACTTCCCAATCCGTCTGACCCTTGTAAAATCATGACTGGTGGTAATGAGTTTTGCGTAGTCATAGAGTTTGATATTCTTGCGTATAAAAAACGCACTAACTCTAGGGCTGTTAAAAAGACGCTTACTATACCAGAATGGCTCAATGAAGAAGCTACTGCCCTTGGCATTAATTTTTCACAAGTTCTTCAGGAGGCATTGCTGCAAAAGGTAACCCGCAATCATTAATAAGATTTCTATATAATGCATTGCAGTATAGCGCATTTAAAAGATTCATTTCAGGAATAGATTGTCAATTTGTGCGAATTTGCTATCATATATGCGTAGCAATATTATGGCATCAGAAAATTAGCAAGCAATAATAAATGATGTAATTGAAAGTAAAAATAGGCGCTTTCAGGATTGCTTCTATAGCGTAGATTCCTAGATTAAATTTACGCTATCTATCTGATCGATAGATGAGAATACCGAAGAATATATTATGGGGTATGAACTATGAACAATAAATCAGAAATAAACATAGAACTTCAAGATACAGAATGGCCATTTGAATACATAGATCATAATAGAGAAATCGTAAGAGCGATCGTTTTTGATGATGCCGGGTATTACTACTTTGTCAGGGCGGAACGTGACGATGATTTTGGCAAGGCAACATTGATAGAAACATCCGGTGGCGGAGTTGAAAATGGAGAAGATTTTCTATCAGCGATAAAACGGGAACTTAAGGAAGAATTAGGCGTTGAAGTAGATGTTCTGTGTAAGATTGGGATTGTCAGCGATTATTACAATTTGATTCACAGGCATAATCTGAACAACTATTATCTTTGCAAGGTTCTTTCCTTTGGAGATACGAATCTAACACAGGATGAGAAAGAGAGCTTTCATCTGTCTACACTGAGACTAACCTATGAAGGAGCTATAAACGAATATGACAAGCGTTCTGATACAAAGCTTGGAAGGCTCATAGCAAACAGGGAGTTACCTATTTTGCGGCAGGCAAAGAAAATTATTGAAAGGCTATAAAACAGAGGAAAAACAGAATGAAAACAATACATGTAGTAGCTGCTATCATCAAGGACACAAATAAAAAAGGAGACCCGATTATTTTTGCAACCCAAAGAGGATACGGAGATTTTAAAGGTGGCTGGGAATTTCCGGGAGGAAAGATAGAAGAAGGGGAGACGCCACAAGAAGCGCTCCAAAGAGAGATTATGGAAGAACTCAATACAGAAATAAAAGTGGGGGAGTTAGTTGATGCAATTAAGTATGATTATCCCGCATTTCATCTTTCTATGGCATGCTTTTGGGCAGAAGTTATATCCGGTGATCTGGTTCTGAAAGAGCATGAGGCGGCAAAATGGCTAACGAAGGAAGAATTAGATTCCATTGAGTGGCTGCCGGCAGATGTTACATTGATTGAGAGACTGAAGAGGGGAATGTGAAAGCAAAATGGGAGAAATAATTAAAAAATCTAAACAATGTATCAATGTGAAAAATGTAATCCGAAAAACCTTCGCATATTTGTTTTGTATCATCTTCGTATTTTTGACGCAGCCGTTTTATGCGATTGCAGCCGATGATATAGACTATTATACTATGGATTATGAGGCGATCAGCTTGCAAATAGCAAAGGATGTTGAGGAATATCATGTTCCGGGAATGGCTGTCATTGTAGTAGATAAAGATGAGGTATTGTTCGCGGAGACTTATGGTAATTGTGAAAGCATTGATACACCGTTTATTATTGGTTCTATGAGCAAATCCTTTACTGCACTTTCTGTTATGCAGCTTTTTGAACAGGGAAAATTGAACTGGGACGCACCGATCTCCAGATATATCGATTGTTCTACGTATCTAAAAGATCCTTCTGAGGGCGATGAGATTACGGTCAGAGAGCTGCTAAATCATACAAGCGGGCTTGATACCAATCATTATTTTGGCAATGCAAAAATTACTGAAAGTAGGGGGACTTATCGGTATTCCAATGTGGGTTATGGCCTGTTGGGAAAGATTGTAGAAGCAGTCAGTGGAATGAGTTATGAGGAATATGTGGAACAGAATATATTTCAGCCGTTAAACATGGAACACACGGCTGCCTCACTTGAGAAAGGCATGGAGAACGGTCTGATCAGCGGTTATCGTAATTATTTTGGTATTCCTGTTGCCGGTGAACCTGATTATCCTGACGGGAGCAGTCCGTCGAGAGATTCGGCACCGTATTCGACAGTGCCGGCAGGATATATCAGTTCAAGTGCCACTGATATGGGAAAATATTTACAGATGTATTTAAACGGCGGTATGGATATCATCAGCCGGGACAGCATTGACACGATGTTTTATGACTATGTACCGGAGGACGACAATGGTAATGATTTTTACGGTATGGGTTGGGGATATTCATTACAGTTTAGTCAGCCCCTTCTTAACCACGCAGGATTGGTAGAGAATTACACCTCAAATATGTTCATTATTCCTGAAAAGGAAATAGGTATCGTAGTCCTTGTCAACATGAATGATTATCTTGTTGATAATAATCTGCTGGGAAATATTATATTACCGCTGCTCGGTGAGGAAAAGGTTTCACTGCCGGATCATGCGTATATAATCTTTCATATTTTGATAGACTTGATCTATCTTGTGATCGTTTTTGCGTCGATTGCTCCCATTGTCTCTATCAAAAAATGGAAAAACAAACCTAAAACCAAAGGTTTGCTTGTGCGTGATATTATGCGTCACGTTATTTTTCCGGGGCTTCTTCTTGCTTTGCCTTATATTTTGGGTTCTCCCCTCTGGCTGGTATGGTATTTTGTAAAAGACCTGTTCCTTGTTTTGACGTTAGCCAGCGTTTTATTGGTCAGTACGGGAATATATAAAGTCGTGGTGGTCAGAAAAAATAGTTGAAATATGGAAATGTAGATACAGAGGAAATTTACCGCGGCTAAATATTTAACAATTATGTTATTGAGTTGCTATAGGAGTGGTTAAAACTATTTTACTGTATAAAATTATTGACACCAAATATGACACCACATATAATATAGATAAGAGGTATTTAAGATGTCAAAGTGGGATAAACTATTAATACGTATTTGCACTTTATCAAAAGACCTCCGGTTTGATGAATTGAGTAAGGTGCTGGAAAGCTATGGGTATGAGATGAATGTTCCGAGAAGTGGAAGCAGTCATTACACATTTAGAAAGTCAGGATGTTAACCGATCACGATACCAAAACATGAACCAATTAAGAAAGTTTATGTTGAGATGGTGAAGCAGATTGTAGAGAGTGAGGCGAAAAACGATGAAGACGCTGAATGATTATATGGCAATATCCTATAGAATGGAGATTGTGGAGGATAAGGACGAAGGAGGATTTGTAGTTTCTTATCCTGATCTTCCGGGGTGTATTACTTGTGGCGAAACAGTAGAATCTGCGGTAGCAAATGCATTGGATGCAAAGAAGGTATGGATTGAAGCTGCGCTTGAAGATGGTACGGAGATTTATGAGCCGGATAGTTTAGATGATTATTCCGGACAGTTTAAATTAAGGATGCCGCGTAGTCTGCACCGATTACTAGCCGAGCATTCCAAGAGAGAAGGCATCAGTATGAATCAGTATTGTGTGTATCTTCTTTCGAGAAATGATGCTGTACACTCTAAATGATGATTACAGCTGTTTATGTTCGATAAATCACTTTGATTTTACATGTAAATACCAATATATGTCATATTTATCTACCACATCTGCACTGTATGGATTCTAGGGGAGAGGTCCTAGCGGTCTGTGCACAACTCCTTCTTCTTTTAGCATATGATATACTTGATCAATCTTTTCTTCCATATCATAGTCAAAACCCTTGGAATAGTCTTTTGCTATGGATATTTGACGTAAATTCAACATATTGAAATGTTGTATGTATGAATATGTTTTTAGCAAAAGCGATATTATTCGCATCTATGCAGAGTCGTTTGCGTAATTCGCCACATTTTGCAGAGTGCTTGAAAAAGGAGAGTTTCAATATGAGGGTACATTAAGAAACAATGCTGTTAAAAATGGTAAAATCATCGACATGAAAATGTACTTTTTGCTAAAAGAAGATATATCATTTAAGATTCGAGTAAAATGGAATAGCTTTTTTAATAATGCTTAAAACATGGTGTTAATACCATGTAAAACAAAATAAATAAGGGATATATGGTAGTGAAACAATTTGCAATATTAAGTAAGGTTCCATGTTTTGTGGAAAAATAAATATTTTTGTGGTAATATATAATAGTAAAGATAAAATAATGTAAAAGGTGATATTAAAGATTTGGAAGGTAGTCCAGTTGTATTATTTTGGTGTAAGTAGTGCTTCTTTCTTAGGATTGTCCATTCTTTGTTCATCACAATTATTAGAAGAAATGTCATGGACAAAGTATCAGGCAGACGGTCAGTATTTTTGAAGATCTATTTTGGATAGATGTTTTAGAACGAATATCAGAAGTTGAATTATCTGTATGTGTTAAATCTTACGAAGGTTCAATGTCTTGTCTTTGAGACACGCAATTTTGTTCTAAAAAATATTTTTGGCTATGATTTAGTTTGGCTGTGACAACGGATGTAAAGGAAAAGGATTGCAATTCTGAAAGAGTATAATAGGGGAGTGATATGAAATATCGGAGTACGAATAAAACCACATCAGGCTTTAAAGTTATAGCTGGAGTAGATAAAAACTGAACAAAGAAATATAAGCAGAGAACAATAAAAAGTAGAAAAAGTGTAGTGGCTAGAACAGAAACAAAAGTATAACGGTAAATAGCATTTGCACTAATTTTTATCAGTGATATATATTTACCGAGAAAAGGAGAGGTCGTGTTTAAAAATTATAAAGAGGAAGGATATATCTTGGGCATCAAACAGCAACATAATATAATGATTTTTATTGGAAATGGATTCGATATATCTGTATTGAGAAAATATAGAGATGACAATTTAGTGACTTCATATAGTAAATTTTACGACTATTTATGTTATAAAGGATTTGATTCAGATAATATATTGTTTAAAAAGATGAGTGCAGATAAGAGTAGAGGAAAAGAAAATTGGAGTGATTTTGAGAGTTCACTTGATGAGCTTTTACAGAATAATGTTTCAACAGATACATTGGATGTAGCATTAAGTGAAATACAAAATTTGTTTTTACTATTTTTGAATGAAATTGTTACACCAGAAATATTGGTGAAGCTTAATAATGACGTAGTAATAAATAAATGGGGAAAGAAAGCATTATCTTGCTTTTTAGGAGATTTGGATGAAGAAGATTATGAAAAAATGGCTTTTCCAAAAAAAACAGGTCATTACCACATGTTTAATTACTTATTTGTGAATTTTAATTATACTTCATTATTTGATAATTATATTTACTTGGATAAGTATCAGTTTGAACCGCATCCTCACATAAGTGTTGATACAAATTTTGTATTTTATCCTAATCCAAATGGATTTACGGAATCTGGAATAAATGAAAAAACAGTGTGGTCTTCATTTGTTATGATGGATACAATTCATCCACACGGATATCAAAATATACCGAGGTCATTATTGTTTGGTACTGAAAATGATAAATATGTATCGAATAGAAAGCTTAATAAATTCAATAAATCATATTG
>CAMWHY010000135.1 GCA_947174185.1 uncultured Lachnospiraceae bacterium
ATATTGAGTGCTGACAGGGCATTAGTTCCTACAAACCGTGCCACAAAGATCGTGTCAACAATCGTGTACAGCCCCATGAGCAGCATCATTACAATTGTTGGAAATGCAAATTTCAGCAGCGACTTAATATCAAAGTTCTGCGAAAGCGGATTTTCTTCTGCCTGTGTTTCATTCATGCTCCGTACCCTCCGTTTCTTCTTTCCGTAATACACGATTACAGGGTTCGCGAAGCGGTTCCTGTAATACTCGACTGCTGAAACCACCTTTTGGTTTCTGTAGTATGAAACGCTGTGTCGGGTAACCAAACTCGACCAACAGTTCCGCTTCGGCAAAGCCAAGGCTTTTAATCGTCTTCCGGTGTCCGGTATCCGCTTTGTCGCCCTCCCTGAAAGTCGTGACAGTGATTACTTCGGAGCACACCAGTTCGTGCAGCGCCTTTTCACAAAATGCTTTTGCAATTCCCTTTTTCCGGTATTGCGGATGCACACCCAGAAAGTCAATACTCCCCGTCATTTCATTAAATGCCATGATCCCGACTGCGGTATTGGCATCTTTCAGGATCAATGCCCGCCTGTTTCTAATGTACTCCTGTAGCTGTTCAAGATACTGCTCCTCATCCAAATGCGGGAAACCATCGATCACAAGATGGACCAATTCCATCCATTCCGTGATATCCGCCTCTGTTGCATAGGCAATCTTCTGTCCCCAGCAGACTTCTCCTAAATTTGCAGGATTTTCATTCAAAACGTATCTTAGCTGCAACGGGTAAAATTCCTCTTCCTCTCTGTACTGGTTAGGGGCTTTTTTATACATGGCCCTGAAACTGTCAGTAAACGACTGCTGGCTTTCATATCCGGCAGTGAGTGCAATTTCAAGGATTGGTTTATCGGAAAAAACGAGCAGTTTTGCGGCTTCGGTCAACCGACGGCGCTGTGCGTAGCTCTGGATCGTCAGGCCCACCGTGCCTGTAAACATTCTGTGCAGATGATATTTTGAATAATGCAGTGCTTCCGCAATCGTGTCCAGATCCAGCTTTTCATGCAGATGGCTTTCGATATAGTCAATTGCCGCTATCACATTTTTAATATTTCCCGGCATTGCAGCTCCCTCCTTTCTCACTAGTGTTTCTCTGAGAAAATATGCTTTCTGACCGAAACACTATGATTATAGCAGGAATTTCTATTTTTCTTTTCATCTATCTTGCGGTTTTTATGATTTTAGACCATAAAACAAGTATTTACATGTATGCGGCATTCTACTCTGTAGAGCGGAAGTGCCTGCTGATTATATCTGTTGAATTTATCTGTTTTTTGCTAAATTGTGGAAACGAATAATTTTAGGGAATGATAAGCACAAGAAAATAATGTATCTTTCAATCATACAGCTTTCTTAAATTTGTTTCATTTGCTGGGATTTCATAGGCATTATGAACAGTTCATGGAGGTTTTTGGCATCCTTTTCCGATAGTTTGTAATTCAGCCATTCATCAAGGATAAGGATCTGATAGTTGCCGATCCTTTTCTTTAGTAATCCGCGCCTCTTGTAATTCCAGATTTTTTATTATTTTCCTTAAACTCTGTGAATTCTTTTACACTGTTTATACCCTTAGCATGGAAAGTATGGCTTTTACCGTCTGCATGGGCTGTCCTTCCGCTTTTACCTCGTCAAACATTCTGCGGATCACTTCAAATATAAGAAATTTATGGTAAAATCAAATATATGTGCCACAATATGTAGTGGTGGCTCTGAAGGGGAAAAATACCATTTGCAATGATTTACTAAAATGCAACCGCTGGTTGCGGAAGTTTCAAGGGTAGTTGATAGTGTGCCACGGGAAATTGCGGTATAGTTTTAGCAAGGAGGTAAAATAGATGTTGTCTGAAAAAATATATACACTCAGGCGAAAGAGTGGACTATCACAAGAACAGCTTGCGGAAAAAATTGGTGTTTCAAGACAAGCAATCTCAAAATGGGAAGGAGGTCTATCAACTCCGGAGTTGGATAAGCTTAAGGCTTTAAGTGAGTACTTTCAAGTAACAATGGATGAACTCATCTGTGACCAAATGTCAAACGCTATTCCATCTGAGGTCAAACAAGAAAAAGCTTCCGCAACTGATAACAGAAGTAAAATCGGCATTATTTTATGTCTGATAGGGGCTTTTTGCCTTGTTCTTTTTGGCATTCTGATGATTGTAAATCCATCTGTTGCCGGGCAAGTAAGTGAATCGTCAATAATCACATTGAACGGCACTGGAATACTCACTACGTTGTTTGTGCTGTTAATGATATTGGGAATTTATATGATTCTCAAAAAGAAATAAATGGAGGTATATACAATGCAGAAATACAAATATTTATCTTATATCTTTATGGCTCTTGCCATTCTGCTGTCAAACGTCATGTGTGCCGCAGTTGCATATAATTACTGCAATATGCAGTGGGGAATTCGGTATGAGGGATATAGCGCTCCGACAAATGTTGCCTTCCTGTTAGTCATCCCCTATGCGGTTGGAATTGTAATCTGTGTTATCCTGGCTTGTTTTTTTAATAAAAAGCAGAAAAATTCTATATAAACTATAAAGGGGCTGTTTCACCTTTGCAGCCCCTTATCATTTTCCCATTATCTTTTTTCCGCTATCTTTTTTCCGCTTTACTCATATCAGCGGCCACCTGTGTCAGTTTATTTTATTCAGCAATGCGCAACCGTTCCACAACCGTTTTCTGCGCCATCTTGTTATAGCAGACAATCGGTACAAAAGCGGTAATGAGAATCAGAGGGATCATGCAGAGGATAACAGGGAGCAGGGTAAAATGCCATGTGAAATAACTTAATTCCTCCCCCATCATCCGAACCACTGTCAGGCTTCCCACAATAGAGAGCATCAGGGAACACAAAAGCCCTAAAGCAGAATAGCCGATTCCTTCATAGATCAACATTTGTTTGACCTGACGGCCTGTCATTCCTACCGACTGCAGCATGGCAATTTCTTTATGCCGGGACAGGATGGAAGTCGTCATGGAGTTAATGAAGTTCAGAATGCCGATAAGCGCCAGTATTGCACAAAGTACACCGCCCACAAGACGATACATATTTATCATGCCGTCAAAAGACTGTCGCAGGACAACTTTAGAAAGATAGTCCAGAGCAGTATCGGTGTTTGCGGTATAGTTTTTCAGCCAGTTTTCAGCGGCAAGCAGGTTTTCGTCATCCACATTGAATATGATTTTCATGGCCGGTTGATCGGCAGCGACCATATTCCCCAGCAGTTCACTTGTGGGGAAAATGTAATCCAGTCCCATATCCACTTTCAAAGGGGTTTCCAACGCCCTTGGGATATCCACCACGGCAAGCACTTCATATACTTTGTTTGTGCCATCAATCTGCTGCACACTGATCTGATCACCCGGTTGATATAAACAAAGGGAACCGTCACCCATCATGCACATAGGTGTAACATACACGCCGGTTCCGGCTTTCCATTGTTCCGTGTCCAGTTCACCCTCCAAAACCTGTATATACTCTGCGGGGAAATCGTCTAAACCATACATATTTACGCCGTGTTCCTGCCGAACCATATAATTGCCCAGCTCTTTTGCTACGGCATCGGAGGAAGCGGCAAGCTCCCATAAACGGGCAAGGTCACTTTCGGAAAGGGGCTGTTTAGACGTCCACAGATAGACACTCCCTATATCTTCAAGACCATTCAAACTTTCCGCCTGACTGATAAAATCCTGACTTACATTCGCCGTATTAAACGGGGCGTAACTGTTGATAACCGTGGTATCGGCAACGGTAAAATCCGTTAGGCTGAAGTCTGCAACAAATTTGTCAAAGTCAAATGATGTCACATAAGTGTAAACGCTGTTCAAAAGAACGATACTCAACGCAAATGAAAAAATGACAATTGTTACCTTTTTCTTGTTCCGTCCGAGATTATTTTTCGCCATCATGGCAGTGCTAATATGTTTGCTGCGCCGCTTTTTCTTTTTTGTTGCGGCCTGCTCTACATAGTGAAGCGCCTCCATTGGGGAAACTTTGGCCGCCAGCGCAGCAGGTTTTTTGCAACTAATGAAAACAGTAATCAGCGAAAAGGCGCTTGCAACCAAAAAGATGATCGGGTTTACAGTAGTAATCACCCGCATATCGTCCGTCAGCATATCCACGATAAAGGGAAGCAGCAAACGTCCGATGGGCCATCCCAGCAGTAAGCCCAAAGGAATCCCCACGATGGACAGCTTAATCGCCTTTTTATAAACGATTTTCCTGATCTGCCCTGCGGTCGTTCCCAGTGTTTTCAGCATCCCGTAAAACCGAATATCCTGTGCGATTGAAATATAAAATACATTGTAGATCAGAAGATAGCCTGCAATAAAAATGACCAATATCCCAGCCGCAACAGGTAGTATAGTAGATAGGCTGACCGTCGCTGTTCCATAGGCATCATTGATACTCACCCGTTCATCCAGACCATATTGTGAAGTTACTTCCAATGCCTGCTTCTCAATGTCCCATTCCGTAGGCATCATCATAACTGTGTCAATATATCCGGTTCCTACCGGGGGTGTGGCTCCGTCTGTTTCCCCGCGAATGACAGGGGCTGCCTGCTCCGTGTATTCTTTAGACAGCAGCATCGTCTGACGGTAGGCCACCGCATCACCATCCCAAATACCACACAGGGTAAAGGTATCGGTAACGGTGTCCGTATCGGTCACAAAGGTAAGTTCCATCTGTGTACCGATTTCATCCGATAGCCCCATTGCCGCCAGAACGATACGGCTTGTGGCAATCTCGTTTTTCTGCTCTGGCAGCCGCCCGGTATCTGGGACGTTAAATGTCATATCTGCATAAGCAGCATCACCATATCGTAGCTCCGTAGGTGTTTTATTAAAACTATCGCCCACAGCATTACCGATAATGATAGAATAGCCGATGTCTTTCACTCCAGCATTGGCTGACAGAAGTTCGTATTCATCCCACGACACCCGCTTAATACCTACATGGGCGGAAGTACCGATTGTCCTCATATTGCTTTCCTGCATGGCAGTCTGCAAACTAATTGTAATCGTAAACAAGCTTGTAAACAAAAGCGTAGCAAGCATGATTGCCAGGACAGCAATCGTATTTTTTGAGGCTTCCAGTGAACGCTTTGCTAAAAGTTTCAAGACAGGCCGGTTATTGTTTCCAAATAGAATATCAGTCATGTTCTCACCCCCTTTACTCGGAAATTCTGCCGTCCTCAATACGGATAATATGATCGGCAAGCTGGGCTATCTCGTTGTTATGGGTTATCATTACAATGGTCTGGTGAAATTTCTTGCTGGTGGCTTTTAAAAGGCCCAACACATCACTGCTTGTCCTGCTGTCGAGGTTGCCAGTCGGTTCATCTGCAAGAACAATGGCAGGCTTTGAAACGAGGGCGCGGGCAATCGCCACGCGCTGCTGCTGTCCGCCGGAAAGGTTGTTCGGCATACTGTTTAGCTTCCCATCAAGGGCAAGCATTTTTACTACTTCTCCCATAAACCGCTTGTCCACGGTATCACCGTCCAGTTCCACAGGCAGGACGATATTTTCATAAACATTCAGGACAGGAACAAGGTTGTAATTCTGGAAAATAAACCCTATGTTGCGTCTGCGGAAGATGGTAAGCCGCTCATCTTTAAATTTGGATAATTCTTTACCTTTCACTTTTATACTGCCGGAAGTCGGTGTGTCCAAACCGCCCATCATATTCAGCAGCGTGGACTTACCACTGCCGGATGTGCCGACGATGGCAACAAACTCCCCCTCCTCAATGGAAAGGGTCACGCCGTCCAGTGCTTTCGTAATGTTCGGCGACCTGCCGTAATACTTTTTCAAATCGATTGTTTGTAATATGCTCATATAAAACACCATCCTTTTTTGTGATGGCTCTATCTTAACGGCTAAACCTCACAGAAATGTCACCGCAGACGGGATCTTGATCCATAAAATCTCATTATCCCGTGACATTTCGGTGCTTCATCAATCACGTGGCAGAAATACCATAAAGCAAGAACCGCTATTTAGACTGGAAGTCAGCTTGATATATCCTCCCTGCATGGTGACAATCTCACGGGCTAAATATAGACCAATTCCGATACCTTCTATATCGTAAACATCGTCCTCCCGGTAAAACCGCTTGAAGACTGTCCCGTGATGTTTTTCCGGAATACCCTTGCCGGTATCGGAAATGCTGATTTTCAGATACAGTTCCCAGCATTCAACACTTACAGAAATTTTCCCTTTCTCCGGTGTGTATTTCACCGCATTGTCCAAAATGTTGAACAGTGCCTCGCTCGTCCATTTCCTGTCATGGGAAACTACAAGATGCTCCGGGCAATTTACCTGGACATCAATCTGTTTCTTTTCTGCGTTCAGTAATATACCACCCAATGCTGACGCAAGGGTATCATAGATTGGCTGTTTTTTCTTATCTGGAGAAATAACACCCGTCTCCAGTCGTGATGTTTTAATCATGGCCTGTATGAGAAAATCCAGCTTGTCAAGCTGACTTGCAGAATCCAATAAAAATTTCTTCTGCTTATGTGGCGGAACTTCCTGCTCCATGAGTGTGCTGTTTATCATTTTCAGGTTTGCAATCGGCGTTTTTACCTGATGGGAAATATCCGAAATCAGCTCCTGTAAGTCTGCCCGCTCTTTGGCGATGCTGCGGCGGTTCTCATTCATCACTTCATATAGCCGCCCCAGCCGGTAGGTAATTTTATAGAACAGGCTTTCTTCCTCAACCATTTCTGGAGGTACGATATCTCCGGACAGCATATCGTCAAGCGTCCGGCAAAAGAGATCGGAAAACAAGGTCAGTTTACGCCGAACCAGTGCCACAAAGCCAATAACGCAGGCCAAAACAAATACACAAAATAACAGGCAGCACAATACCGCCGATATATTGCTTGTCAGCTTGTATATGATGATAATATTCACTGAGAGAGCGATCAAAAGTGTCAGCCCTAAGAATACACAGGCTTTGTTGATAGACAACTTTTTTGTACTCATGTTTGAAGCCCTCCTATCCACATATAGCCCATGCCGTACACTGTTTTGATATACTGGTGTCCGTCCTTTTCAATCTTGTTCCGCACCCGGCTGACTGCAGCAGTCAAGGCATGTTCATCCACAAAGTTGCCATCCGCATCCCATAATTTTTCAAGAAGCACCTGCCTTGTTAAAACAACCTTTGGATTTTTTGCCAGCACTCTTAACAGCCGGTATTCCAACGGTGTAAAAGCGATTGGTTCTCCTGAAATGGCCGCAGTCATTTCCGAAAAGTCTATGAACAAGGAACCATCATCGTAACAGTCTCCGCCTGATTGTTTTGCTATGCGGCCCAGCAGCGCCGCCAGCTTTTTTTGAAAAACACTCATGTGAAATGGCTTTGTCACATAATCATCCGCCCCAAGTTCGTAACCTTTGAGCATATCGCTTTCCATATCATTTGCGGTCAAAAAAATCACTGCGGCATCAGGGCGGCGCTCTTTGGCTTCCTGACAGAAATCAAAACCGTTTCCGTCCGGAAGGTTCACATCAAG
>CAMWHY010000136.1 GCA_947174185.1 uncultured Lachnospiraceae bacterium
GGAGAGCGATGCGTTCGCAACGCATAGGTCAGGGGTTCGAGTCCCCCTATCTCCATTTTTTTATTGGTTTTGTCTGTTGTGACATCACAAAGGGATACTTTACAAACTTAGAGATATTAGTTATAATATGCTTAACAAGAGAGCCAATGGCTAGAGTACACCTAGCCGCCGGCAGAATAAGTGATACAAAAAGTAGCGCCTTATCTTGCTAGGACGAGGGCGCTACTTTTTACGTTTAATGTAGATAACAAGTGTAACTACAGCGCAAAGCATAATTACAAAACTGAAAAGATCAGAGTATGTAACCATTGGCACCAGCCCCTTTCTGTTAAAGTCCGGCGGCTGACATATCGCCCCATTGGCTCCCTAGTTAAATATATTATGTAGTCTTCATTTAAGAGAATTCAGCTCTTCTTTATTCAATTAATTGAAAATTTGTATTAAATATTATCTTTTTCGGTTTTCAAAAATTGCGCATATGAAATAAGTCGATCTAACTGGTCTGGGGGAAGACTTTGCGAAAGCTTTACTAAATAGTCTATATTAGAATTGGTATCTTTTCTTGTATCATCCATTTCATCCCATCCCATAAGATAAGGAACGCTGCATTTTAAGACTTTAGCCAGTGGTTCAATAATGTTAGTTGGTAATTTTTCAATTTCGTTACTTTCGTATCTATAAATGGTCGCTCTGGATACATGGAGCGCATTGGCAACTTCGTCGGCAGATAAACCAATTTCTTTACGTCTTTTCTTGATACGTTCATTGATCTCCATATCTAAGACCTCCCTGTAAAGAAATCATACTACAGTAGTCGCATAAATGCAACAAATATAAAAAATATTCTCAAAAATGAGAAAAATATATTGACTTTAAAAATATGCTATGTTATTTTCAAAACATATACAAGCGCATCTTGTGACGAAGAAAGCAACATATAACTTATAAATCTGGCGTTTTGCCTGATATGGTTCTGTCAGGACCCATATGATTACCATAAAATGATAGAATATTATTTTGTACGTTTGTGAAACTTTTGACCTTCAGAAATCAGAAGTTTTACAAATTGCCATGATTACGAAAGCAGAAAAAAGCCGGTCATAATTGTGATAACAGAAAATGAGCCGCCAAAGGCGGCGTGGAGGATTAATATATGATAAATGCAAAAGAGGCGGCAAAGTGGTTTATCTACCGCAATCCGGAACTTGCGTCCGGATATATTGATGAGAATACCAAGATAAACAAGCTGTTGTATTTTTCCAATCTAATGTATTATTGTGTGGATCATAAAGTCCTGTTGGATGAGAAATTTGTGGCTTTTCCTAATGGACCGGTGGTATTCAGCGTTTACCGGGATTACCGGTATCATGGACTGAATCTCCTGCCGCAGCAGAGTCCACGGATCGAAGGCATGCAGGGGCAGATTCTTGATATCATCAATTTTGTCTATGGCGATATGTCTGCAGAACAGCTTGTGAGAGAGTCACATACACATTCGTTGTGGAGGAATGTGCGGCATCTGATTCCGGGCAATCCGGAAATTGATTTTTCCAAAGTGGAGCCGGAGCTTGCAGAGTATAACAGGGCATTGTATAGAACATATGCAGAGATGGATTTTGATGTTCTGGTAAAGGAGAAAATATGCGGCAATATCTATTATTATTTAAAGGATTCCTTTGTCATGACAGATAATATTGTGGAGAATCTGTCGCAGCTTGGGAGATACGGGGAACCCCGATTCCTTGAATATATCGACGGAGAGCTGGTGATTTCTTGATGAAGGACGTGATGATCGCTTTTTTATATTTTCCCAACGACCCCAGTCATAATGGTGCAGCACATCAGATGTATGTGACAGAACATACGGAGGGGATTTTGAAGTTTTATTCTATTTCCTCTATTCTGGGGAAGGAGCGGCGTGTATATGGGGAGGATCGCAGCCGGTACGCAGTGATTCTGCCACCGGAACACAGGCGCAATGGATTTCGCGTGCCGTCTTTTATTGACTGCAGTAAGATGTATCAGATCGTGATCGAGCGCCCCATCGATCTGTCCACTTTGAAGCAAAGGACATTGGCTCCTGAATTGAAACAGCGTATAGAATCAAAGATCGCGGAAATGAAGAAATTGGGAAAACATATGATCTTTCGAATTAATGAAAAAGATTTTCGGGTGTGGAACCCAAGAGTATGTTATAATCATAATATAACTTCATATTAAAATAGTAAACGGAAGAACAGAAGGGAGACAAGGATGTCATGCGTGGCATGGGGACGATAATCAATGTTGTGGCAGTGGTTCTTGGCGGACTGATTGGATTGTTATTTGGAAAGAAGCTCAAGGCGCAGTTTCAGGAGACGTTGATTGGCGCAATAGGGGTATGCGTTTTATTTATTGGGATTGCAGGTGCAATGGAGGAAATGCTGGCTGTGCGCGGAAATGGTCTGCAGAGCGGTGGCACCATGGTGCTGATCGGAAGCATGGCGCTGGGATCGATCATTGGTGAATTGCTGAATCTGGAAGGACTTTTAGAACGGTTTGGAGGCTGGTTAAAGATCAAAGCAAGAAGTGAAGGCGATGCAGGTTTTGTAGAGGGATTTGTAACGGCTTCGCTGACAATCTGTATTGGGGCTATGGCTGTGGTAGGCGCAATTCAGGATAGCCTTCAGGGAGATTGCTCCATTCTTGTGGCGAAGGCGGTTCTTGACATGATGATTATCATGATTATGACAGCATCGAAAGGGCGGGGATGCATTTTTTCGGCAATTCCTGTTGCGGCGCTGCAGGGAAGCATTACGGTACTTGCGTTTTTCCTGGAACCTGTATTTACGGAGCTGGCGCTTTCTTATCTGTCCATGGTGGGTTCCGTTCTCATATTTTGTGTGGGAATCAATCTTTTATGGAAACAGAAGCTTAAAGTGGCCAATATGCTGCCTGCGCTGGTAATTGCAGTGATCTGGGCGCTGATAGAAGTATAAACAGAAGTTTAATGAATATAGAGAAAGTTATGTCCAACAAATTGAATTTTCTTCCAATGAGATTTATAATTGGATGAATAGAAATGCATTGAAGGTGAAATTACGGGAACTTTTGGGAGATAGAGATCATGGAGAAAAGAACAACACGTTTTTTGAATGTAAGTCTTGTTCTGGTATCGCTTTTTTGTATCATCATATTTATCATTCAGGCAGTCTGTGCGAATCTGATGGGAGAGGACGCCATCAGACAGCTGGGCGTCTTTTATATGTCAGGAATCAGCGAACAGGTAACCGCTCATTTCGGAACCACCATGGAGCTTCGTCTGTCTCAGGTAGAATCACTGGTAGATGCCGTTCCGCCCGGACGTGTTACGACGGAAAGCGCCATGCAGGTGGCGCTGAACTATAATGCGCGCTCCGCGGGCTTTGAATATCTTGCCCTTTATACGGAGGACGGAACATTTCATATGCTTTATGGTTCCCAGGTGACGGCGGATGTTCCGGAGGATCTGCACCGTTCCGTTCAGGGCGGTCAATATAATGTCTGTGCAGGAAAGGATGCAGCAGGAACGCCGGTTGTTCTAATGGGTGTACCTGCCGTTTACCCCATAGGCGACGGGAATAAGAGCATAGCATTGGTTGCGGGACTGCCCAGAAGTTATCTTAGTGATACATTGGAAACCAATATTCAAAGCACCATCACGGAATATTCCATCATCCGCACGGATGGCAGTTATGTTTTGAGTAACGATGCTATAGAAGAAGAAAATTATTTTAATCGGATCGAAACTCTTTATGAAACCTGTAATGGAAAAGAACCGGCCCAGTATGCGGAAGAATTTCGTAAAGCGTTGGAAGCCGGCAAGGATTATACCAGTGAAGCTCTGATCGACGGCGAATCTTGGAACGTCTATTGCACCAGTCTTCCAAATTCGGAGTGGCACCTTATTCTGAAAATTTCCCATAATACGCTGAATGAAACGGTAAATCTTCTCCAAAGAAAATGGGCCTATGTTTCTGTTGGCGGCGGCAGTTTGATTATCGGCGCGCTGCTTCTTGTCTTTTTTGGATATTACCGCTTGACAAAGTTACATATTCAGGCATTGGAGGAAGCCAGGAAAACAGCAGAACAGGCAATGCTTTTAGCAGAGCGCTCCAACCGGGTGAAAAGTGAATTTCTCTCCAACATGAGCCATGATATCCGCACCCCGATGAACGGTATTATGGGTATGACATCGGTTGCCATCAGCAGTCTGGATAATCCGTCCAAGGTGCGTTCCTGTCTTAGAAAGATACATATATCCAGTAGACATCTGCTGGGATTGATCAATGATATGCTTGATATGTCCAAAATTGAGACCGGGAAGCTTACATTAAATATGGAACCCCTTTGTATTCATGATATTATGCAGAATATTGAGACCGTCATTCAGCCGCTGGTTCAGGAGAATAAACAGCATTTTAATATTTATTTACATGATATCTATCATGAAAATGTGTGCTCGGACAGAGTACGTTTAAGCCAGATTCTTTTGAATATTCTCGGAAATGCGGTGAAGTTTACCCCGGAGGGCGGCTTCATTGAGGCGGATCTGTATGAAGAGGCTTCTCCGATGGGAAATGAATATATCCGTTCCCACTTGCACATCAGGGATAATGGCATAGGTATGTCCAGCGAATTCCTGGAAAAGATATTTGATGCGTTTGCCAGAGAAGATAATGCCCGTGTGGATAAAACAGCGGGAGCCGGAATGGGACTGACGATTACCAAGCACATTGTGGACGCAATGGGCGGTACCATTACTGTAGAAAGTGAGCAGGGAAAGGGAAGTCATTTCCATATTGCTTTGGATATGGAAAAGGCAACGCATCAGGAGAAAAAACTACAGTTGCCGAAGAGGGATATTCTGGTGATTGATGATGATCAAAAAGCAGGAGATCTCGCTGTTTCCTCCTTGGAATCCATCGGGCTTAAGGCGGAGACAGCGGCAGATATGCAGCAGGCTTTCCGGATGATAGAGGAGCGCCGCGGCAAAAATGAGAAATATCACATGGTTCTCTTAGATTGGAATATACAGGGGCTGGATTGGGTCAAAGCTGTAGAAGAGTTGGCCGGTCGTTTCGGACAGGATCTGCCTATCATAATCATTACTGATGGCGAATGGGATGAATTGGAGATCAAAATGGAAAAAATCAACATCTGTGGTTTTATTTCCAAACCCCTGTTCCGTTCCAGCCTTTATTATGGGCTGCGTCAGTTTATAGAAGCAGAGACGCCGAAGCAGGAGCAGAAAGAAGCATCTGAAAAAGAAGAAATTGGCAAAGAAGAAACTGATAAACAAAAAACTGACATTGAATTAAAAGGCAGACGTATCCTCATAGCAGAAGATAACGAATTGAACTGGGAGATTGCGAGTGCCATTCTTTCTGAATTTGGACTGGAAGTGGATTGGGCGGAAAACGGGCAGCTTTGTGTAGAAGAGTTTGAACAGTCTGCTCCGGGATGGTATGACGCTATCTTAATGGATCTTCGAATGCCTGTTATGACAGGCTTTGAAGCGGCAGAAGCAATACGAAAGCTGGAGAGGGAAGATGCACAGACCATCCCCATTATTGCAGTCAGTGCGGATGTCTTTGAAGAGGATGTGCAAAAATGTCTTGACTGTGGGATGAATGCCCACACGGCAAAACCTTTAGACCCGCAGAAAGCACTTTCCCTGATAGAACAGTATCTTCATTAGGGAAATGCTGATGAAAACGGTGATTTCATCAGCGCTTCCTCAGAATCAATAGGAATGGAAAGGTAAGTAGATTGAAAAATCTCTGATTTTTCAATCGCAAATTTGTGCCTGCGGCCCAAATTTGCAGGCTGTGGAAAGGCATGGAGGATTATTATGAAAAAAGGATACAGATTGATAAGCATTCTGCTTTTGGCAGTTCTTTTATCTGCTTGCGGTGGAAAAACTCCGGGTTTGGAGTTAGAGGATGAGAGCAGCAGCACCGAAACAATAGAACTGACCCTGTGGACTTTTCCCATAGGAAACTGGGGAAATCCCACGGCAGTAGCCAGTATGCTGAACGATTTTCATAAGGCGTATCCTGGCATTCATGTTTCGGTGGAATACTTAAATTACGATAACGGAGATGAAAAGATCAATCAGGCGGCAGCAGATGGAACGCTTCCGGATCTGATCATGGAAGGACCGGAGCGTCTTGTGGCAAACTGGGGAGAAAAAGGCTGGATGGTGGATCTGTCCGATCTGTGGGAATCTGATATAGCCGATGAAATATATGATAATATCAGGGAAGCCTGCCATCACAAAAACGGAGAGTACTATGTGTTTCCTATCTGTATGTCGGCACACTGTATGGCCATCAATTATGATATGTTTAAAGAGGCAGGCGCCCTCCGGTACATTGATGAAGAGACGCACACCTGGACCACGGAGGATTTTATCAATGCGGTACAGGCTCTGAATGCTTATGCAGAAGCTCAGGAGCAGAATATCAGTGCGGGCATCGTATACTGCAAAAATCAAAGCGGCGATCAGGGAACGCGCGCTCTGGTGAATAATCTGTATGGAGGCACCTTTACGGATACGACACATACATATTATACAGTGGATAGCGAAGAGAATATAAAAGCCCTTCAGCTTCTTTATGATTTAGAGGGTATCATCATTGAACCTTCGTTTTCCTCCGGAGATGCCATCGATTTGTTCTGCAGAAAAGAAACCGCCATGTGTTTCTGCTGGAACGGCTCCTTGGAAGTACAGCAGACCATCAATCACCCGGAGCTGGATTTTGAAGTTTTTCCGATGGCTTTTCCCACCAACCAGGATACGCCGAGGCTGCAGGGCGGTATCTGGGGCTTGGGGGCTTTTGACACCGGTGATCAGGAACGGATCACGGCAGCTAAAACCTTTATCCGTTATATGACAGAAAATGATGTTCCCTACACCCGGGCGGTAAGGGCTTCTTCCTACTGGCCGGTGCGGGATATGGACAATTTATATGAAAATGACAGGCTTATGACGGAGTACAGCATTTTTATGCCGTACATGGGGGATTATTATCAGATTACCCCTGAATGGTCCGAAGCGCGTACCGCATGGTGGCAGATGCTTGCGAAGATCGGAGACGGGGACGATATTTCGGATGCGGTGAAAGACTTTCCTTCCCCGGAGTGATCAGAAGAAACAGGTACATTGGGTATCACTTTATGATGAAAGGGTATACTATTTATCCGAAAAAAGTTTTATCCTTTTAACGATACGTTTTAAGGGGATTCCCTTAATTTATTGAACTTTCCCTTAAAATATGATAATATTTAAGGGAAAGGATGGCGCATAAGGGAATGAGGACATTCAATTATTCATCTATAAAAGGGCAAAAGTGGGATTCAGAGATTCTTGGACTTATTGCAGCTATTTACAGATACGCAGGAAAACAGGAACTTTACCTCAAACAAAAGCCGAATGAGCTGGAAAAGCTCGTT
>CAMWHY010000137.1 GCA_947174185.1 uncultured Lachnospiraceae bacterium
CTCCCATACTGTAATTCTTCGTCTCATGAAAGCTGTAACAGCCAAAATCACCGATACTTCCCAGTGCCTGTCCCTTATAAGTGGCCATCACTCCCTGTGCCGCATCTTCAATCACAATAAGACCATGTTTTTTGGCAATTGCCATGATCGTATCCATCTCGCATGCCACACCTGCATAATGCACTGGTACAATCGCCTTCGTATTCTCCGTAACCGCCGCCTCGATCAGTTTTTCATCGATATTCATTGTATCTGGACGAATATCTACAAAAACCACTTTCGCACCTCTTAAAACAAACGCGTCTGCTGTTGAAACAAAAGTATAGGAAGGCATGATCACCTCATCTCCCTCCTTGATGTCAGCCAACAGCGCTGTCATTTCCGTTGCATGGGTACAGGATGTAGTCAAAAGACATTTTGCTGTTCCGGTTCTTTCCTCGATCCACTGATTGCATTTTTGGGTAAACGGTCCATCCCCGCAGATTTTCTGCGCTTCCACGCACTGTCTGATATAATCGATCTCTTTTCCGGTAAAAGGCGGTATGTTAAAATTAATCATCTTAATCTCCGTTCTTACACATCCTATATTATCAATCATCTCCAGGCTTGTTAAGTTATATTCCTATCATCCTTTTTCTTTAAAAGCTGCGCAGTATCCAATGTTTCCTTCTGTACCGCTGCTTTTTGTTTCTTGCTCTTTTTCTTCTTTCCGCCTGTCGCCGCCGGTCTTTCTTCTGCCTGTGCAGACATCACCGGCTGACTGATAGTCACTGTTCCTGCCTGTCCTGCCGCATTCGACACTGATGCTTCCGACAGTCCTCTTTCTGCCGTCTCTGTACGCAATTCTCCCGGCTGACCAGTCTCTGTACTTAATTCGGTCTTTGCCGCATTCCTGCGCCGTTTCACACTGGGAACGAACTGGAATCTTCGCACCGCAATATCTCCCAAAAACCACAGGATCAGAATCGCAAGCAGCCAGTCTGTCAGATCATAAGACTCTTTTGTCCTTGTAGTGCGTCTTGTCCAGATTTCATCATCCTTATCGATCAGCATACCGTACTTCTCCAGATAAGAAATCACATCCGCATTGCTGACATCAAAGCGGTATTCATCAGAAAACTGCACTGCCGTCCCTGTGGTCACTGCATTCACGATTTCCTCATTCTCCAGCCTGCGCACATTTAACTGATAAACGCCCGTAACGAGAGTATCCAGTTCTGCTTCATACATTCCCGGAGCTACCGCATGGAGTGTCAATTCTTCCTGTTCTCCATCCGGATTTTGATACACCACAATGATTTCCGTCTGTCCGGTATAATCCTGCGCCTCATAAGTGATCGTAGTCTGGTCGCCTACGGTTACCACATCCATACGATCGCCATTTAAAGAAGTGCTGCCGCTGGAGTAATCCACAATTCTCTTCCATAACTGGATATAATCTTCCTCTCCTGCAAATCCTCCGGTCCACTCGTTCGTCACATCCGTATTCCATGCCACCGTCTTGCCCAGTCCGTACTGCCATACCGTCAGGATTGGATCCTGTTTATCCGATACGATCAACGGATTGGACGCGTATTTCGGAGAAGCAGCAACATATCCCTGCAGGATCGGCCAGCCTTCCTCAAATAAACCTGTAGTAATCTCATTAGAAGCATTTGCCTGCAGGAGAAACTGCCCATTCTGCAGGTATGTGTCTCCACTTAAAAATACTTCCTGTGCAAAAATCCTCGGCAAATCCGTGGAATCATCCGTATAATAATATCTACCGCCACAATTAGACGCAAGCTGCTGCAGCAGGCGCGTATCAGAGCCATACCCAACTGCTACCGTAGAAAGTGTAATTCCGCTTCCTTGATACGCACTAATGATATCCCTGAAATCCGTCGTCTCACCCATACCATCCGTCAAAAGCACCACATGTCTGACAGATACATCGGTATTCATGATCTCATAATAAGCCTCCTGAAGCGCCGGCTTGATGGTGGTTCCGCCTCCCTCATTGATACTTTCCACCTGTTCAATGATCTCTTCCTTATCCTCCGCCAGTGTAATGGGAACTTCCCATGTATAATAATCGTCAAAGGACAGCACACCGACATAATCCTCCGGACGCAATTGACGGACGGCCTCCACTACCGCAGAAATCGCCATATCAAGACTCGTAGGATAACCGCTCAACATACTTCCAGAATGGTCAACTACCATGACCATCGCCGTAGAAGGTACTTCATTCACTCCCCGAAGCATCATATCCACGGGCAGCAGTTCCTCCAAAACGCTGTCCCGATAGCCGCCGAGTGCGAAGCTGCTGTCACCGCCACAACAAATCAGACCGCAGCCATAATCTCTGACATAGGATTCGATCTCCTCCAGAAAACCATCTGGCAGATCATTTAAATAGACGTTCTGTAATATGATATTCCTATAATCCAGCAAGTCGTTCAGATTATCCGGCGCATTTTTTGCTGATACAATCTCAAAGTTGCATCCTGCCAGTGTCAGGATCTCCGACATCACAGACGTACTTTCTCTGCTTCCCGCAATCAGCAGGATCTTAGGTGCATCTTCTACCATTGCATAAGCATGATAAGTATTATTTTCCACGCAGATATCTCCGGGTGCGTTCACAACTACTTCAAAACTTTCCATATTTCCGTCGGTCACCGTCTGTTCAAAAAGGAAACGGTTTGTCCCCCGGTTTAAATGTACGGAAATTGTACTAAGCGTCTCCCCGTCATTCATCAGAGAAACCTCTGCATCCGTATCATAATTGCTCGTCACCGTAACTTCCACGGTATAGCTGTCTCCCGCATGAAGATAAGAGGGCAGATTCACGGCTTCAACATAAGCATCTTCACCCTGAGTCGTATCAAATAGGATACCTCTCAATTCGATTTCATTGGATACAATGGCGCTCGCCGTATTGATCACATCGCCTTTGGTCTCACGCCCATCTGTAAGCAGAATGATCCGACCGGCCGCCTCTGCAGGAATCATTGCCATAGCGCGGTAAACTGCCTCTTCCAGATTGGTCGCTGTTCCATCCGTAACCGTCATAAGTTCTGACATCATGCGCCTTTCTGTCAGAAATTGCTCGATCTGCGCATCCCTTCCAAATGTAACGATCCCATACCGATTATTTTTCGGCATTTCAGAGATCATATCAAACATGTACTGTTCAATCTCTTTCAGGTTTTCCTGATTGCTCATCGACATATCTACTACAAATATGGTCGTTACCTGATCGCTTTGCTTTGGAATCGTCAGGCCAACAATGGCCAGAATCAACAGTATCCAACTGATACAGCGGATGGCCAGATAAAACAGATTCACCCTTTTTAACTGGTTCATCTGTTTCAGATAGATCACCCACTCCAGAATCGTAAGAGCCAGTGCAACCATCAGAAAAATATCACGGAGCGTCTGTTTTACCTTAATTGCACTGTAATCCCTTGTACCGGTAATATCTTCCGCAGTGATACTTCCATTCGATTCCTTTACGGTTTCCATCCGGACAACATAATATTCCTCTTCATCCCCAACTTTGATACTGTAGATTCCCGCTTTCGAGGTATCCGCCATAGATACATCAACATCCATACCCGGACGCGGTTGAAAGACCACCTGCTCCCCCGCAACATAGATATTGGAGGCAAGAAGGGATGTATCAGAAAGATAACCGATGGCATTGGCCATAAAAACAGGGAATTCTGCAAGCAGCGGGAAATCCGTCTCCCTGATATCAAAACCAAGTACGATCTCCTTAATCCCGTCATGTTCACCGTAATATGCCACACAATGTTCCCCACTGGTGATAAAGCTGTGCCCCCATTCCGGCACTTCATAAGTATATGTTACATTGGCGCCGATCGTAAAGTCAGATAATCCTGCCGTAAGTTCTCCGGAAGCCACTTCCAATCGTACATTCTGAAGTTGTCCTAAAGTATGGGCTGTACCCGCCAGTACGATACGGTTCATACTGACGGACGCAGAAACACTGCTGCCGGCATCATAAACCGCCATATTATAAGCATCAGAACCAAGCGCCGTATCCTGCCCGCTCTTTATGATATCACTGCCTGTTACCGCATGGTATGCACGCTCAATAAATGTATTACCACTGCCGATCAGCACGCCATTCGCAAGGCTGCCGCCGGAGCGCACCGCATAAGAAATGTCATCTGCCGCCAGACTGTCCTGATGATCAGCCGAAGTGCTGCCCTGTCCCTCAAACCGAATGCCGGAAATCACGCTTTTCAGATACTCCGCATTCCATACAATATCCTGAAACAGACACATGCCTCTTTCCCCCGGGGCAAGCGTCATCTGCTGTACCTCCAGCAGTGTGTCCTCTCCGTCATACAGACTGACATCAAAAGACGCAGCCACAGCACCGTAATTGGTCACCTGGGTTACTACGTCCGTACCCGTCTCCGTTCTGGTGTACACAGTAAATTCATTCGCAATATTGCTGACCGCATCCCCCGCGATCAAAAGATCAGCGCCCATGTGTTCTGTGTAGAACATGGCGTCTTCCGCTCCCGATCCATCGGTAAGGACGATCAAATGCGCCAGCTCCCCTTCCCCTGTTTCATTGATCTGGGTACAAAGCGTCTCTACAACATTCTGCGCGCTTTTCAACGAACCGGATGCATCAGAGCATGTAATCCTCTGAAGTGTCTCTATGACGCTTGCCTTATCACTGATCCCTACTGCCAGAAGGTCTGTGCCCATAAGATCATTGGTCACGATACTAAATGTCGTATTTCGTGACGCCTCCACATAATCACAAGCAGTCTGTATCGCTTCCTCTATGCGCTGCTTTCCTCTGCCATTATCATGCTGCATACTGGCACTGGTATCAATCAAAAAAACAACTCTTCCCCCCTGGGTGTTGTCAACATTGACATACGGGGACATAAAAGAAATGATAAAAAGCAGCAGAATCAATAGCTGAAGATACATCAGAATGTTGTGGATAAACTTCTCAATAAATGTTTTAGAATGCTGATTTTTAAGCAGTCTCTGCCAAAGGAGATTGGATGATACCAAATGATCCACTCCCTTCGGTTTTAACAGATATAGAATTATAATCACCGGAACCGCCATTAGAAATAACAGCGGCCACAAACTTTCAAATATCATATAATATCCTTAAATCCTCAAAAATTAATTGATACAGATCTTTAGCCGTACTGCACAAGACATAACTGCTTCCCGTCTTTCTGCAGATTCGTTTTAATTTATTCAGAAAGCTATCCAACCCTTTCTGATAATCACGGATAGATTCGGCATCCATTGTGATCCTAAGCTGGTCCTGATCCTCCATATCGATCAAATTATACGTACCGGACAATCCGATCTCCAGTTCTTCCCCTGCCATCACATGAAGCATGACGGCCTTCTGCCTGCGGTAATCCAGATACTTCATAATTTTTTCAATTTCATCTTCCGGTCCATTCACCATACCTTCCGTCAAAAAATCACTAATCAGGATCGTCATTCCCGGTCCTTTCAGCGCCATCTGACGGATCGCAGTATGAATATCCGCCGCTCCTTCAAAGGAAAGCTGCTCCAACCACTTTAACAGTCTGGGATAGCCTTTCTTACCACCAGTAACCATAAAAGGACTTGCCATCCGCTTCATATCATAAACAATCACCCGATCCATACCGGAAAGTGCCAGATAAGAGAGTGCCGCAGCAATGCTGAGAGCAAGATCTGATTTCTTCTGTTCCCCATAGTTCATGGATGCACTGGTATCGATCAGGATCGAAACTACCGCTTCCTTTTCTTCCATATATTCTTTGATAAACAACTTGTCCAACCGGGCATAAGCGTTCCAGTCGATCCGGCGGATATCGTCGCCGGCCATATATTCCCTAAAATCAGAAAACTCCGCCGAACTTCCCTTTTGCACCGACTTACGGTTACCGGACATACTCATGCTGGACTTTTGCCCTATCGACAGACGCAGACGGACAAGCGTATCATAAAATTTCGCATCAAGCATATGCTACCTCTATTTTAGTGAATTCAAAATATCCGTAATAATCTGGTCTTCGCTTATACCTTCGGATACTGCATCAAAGCCAAGGATAATCCTGTGGCGGAGAACCGGATACGCCGCATATTTAACATCTTCAAAAGAAACATTCATCCTGCCTTCCATAAATGCTTTGGCTCTTGAAGCGCGTACCAACGCCTGTGCAGCTCGGGGACTTGCCCCTTCTCTGATATACTTATTCTCTGCATGGGTTGCCATCACAATATTCAGGATATTATCCATGACCGCATCCGCAATGGGAATCTGTGCAACAATGCTTCTGGCAGTCATTAGTCCCTTTCCATCTAACAGCGGCTGGATAGACGGCAACTGTAGTCCTTCCGTCAGGTCAACGATTCCCTTTAGTTCTTCCTTACTTGGAAAATTCACAAGAATCTTAAACATAAAACGGTCCAACTGCGCCTCCGGCAGCGGATACGTACCCTCGTTTTCAATCGGATTCTGTGTTGCCAGCACCAGGAATGGTTCCTCTAAATGATAACTGTCATTGCCCACCGTCACCGTATGTTCCTGCATCGCCTCCAGCAACGCCGACTGTGTCTTAGGCGTTGCACGGTTAATCTCATCTGCCAGCACAAGATTGGCAAAAATAGGTCCCTTTTCAAAACGGAATGCGCTGCCATCCTGATCCTTGATAATAATATTCGTACCAGTCACATCGCTAGGCATTAAATCCGGCGTAAACTGGATACGCTTAAACGACAACTGAAATACCTTACTAATTGTACTGACCAGCATAGTTTTCCCAAGTCCGGGCATACCTTCCAATAATACATTGCCGCCGGTCAGCATCGCCAGCATTGTCTGCCGGATGATATCCTTTTGTCCAATAATTCCTTTACCGATCTCAGTCTCGCACTGCATCATGCGCTGCTGCCATTGTTCCAATTCATTCATACGATCCACCCTATTCCTTCCCTAGTTATAGTATCATTATCTCACCCATATCGACAGGACTGCGAAGAAACTCTACTGCAGATTTCCAAAATAATCTTTGATCACATTCGTCATGCCGCTGGGATATCTTCCCTGCTCCAGTCCTTCATAAGCCTGATTGGTATATTCTCCGATCACCGATTCATAAGTGACGCGTTCACCCTCCCAGGCAAGACCGTTCTGCTCCCGATAATAATCAGAAGTTTCAGATTCCGAAGAAATGCCATGAAGAGAATCATCATTTCCCAATTCATTAGGTACACTGACATAATCATGGGGCGTACTGCTGCTTCCGGTTCCTGCTCCTGCACCTTGACCAGTCTGGCCATTTTGACCGTTCTGGCCATTTTGACCATTCTGACCGTTTTGACCATTATGACCCTTGTGACCGTTTTGAGAATTATGAGAATTATGACCTTTTTGTAAATAAATAACTTGTTGAGGGTTCTGGGATGAGTGGGCTGTGGGAG
>CAMWHY010000138.1 GCA_947174185.1 uncultured Lachnospiraceae bacterium
CCTTGGAGTCGCCTCCACCGGACGTTATCCGGCATCCTGCCCTGCGAAGCCCGGACTTTCCTCACGGGGATTCCCCGCGCGACCATCCGTCCCACTTATGTAATTATATCTCCCGTTTTCAACCTTAAAATCATTAAATGTTGAATTCTTATAATTCTTTAACCATATATCCACAAGTGAATGGGAAAAAATCAAATTTTTTAGTTCCTATATGTATAAATCCATGGCTTTCATACCACTTTCGCAAAATTTGATTTTCTTCAACTATTCCAATATTCATTTTCTTGCAATTCATATTCCGCGCACTATCAAAAGCACTTGCCAATAACATTTCCCCCAACTTTTTGTGCCTATATTCAGGAAGAACACATAAATTATTCAACTCACATTCATGGTTATCCTGTGGCAGCAGGGAATAATATCCTATGATTCTATCATTTTCATAGTAGGCATACATAAGGCGGTGCTCACCGGTCAACTGCCAATCTAAGCGTTCGGCTGTTGTTGCAAAAGCAGTAAATCTTGGCGCATTTTCTTCTGTAAACCCAAATTCACTTGCAACTGTACTAAAACTTTTTCGAATTACATTTACGCATTGTTCAATGTCATTTTTGTCTATTTCTTTTATCATATTTAAGACCTTGTCAAAATCAAATTTACATATAACTATACTGCAAGATTTGTTTTTATACGTTGAAACAGGACCCCCCTACAAACTCCCTTACAATGGAATTGTTAGGCAGATTCTCGCTGCTCACACCCAGAAAATATTCCAGAAATTTCAACAGCCTCTTCGCCTCATAATATTCAGGCTCCTCCTTCTTCACGGAGTATAACAAAGGCTCTACAAACTGCTTGAGTACCGCCAGTTCATAGATCAGCGCTGAGTTAAACATTGCATCCGCACTTTCCTGGAAGGGAAAGATATTCTCCTCCTCGCCGCGTCGCACCGATGGCCACATCCGGATCGTCCTTGTGGCAGAAGCGCCCCTCGTCCTTGCATCCCTCACCATCCGCCTGATCAGCCTTCCGTCCGTGGTGGGGATTCTGTTATGTTCATCCACATTCAGACTTGTAAGCGCACTGATATAGATCTTAAACTTGCTTTCTGCCGGCAAAGATAGAGACATCTTGTCATTTAATGCGTGGATACCCTCAATCACAAGGATATCCTCCGGACCTAAAGTCTTATAATTGCCCTTATACTCCCTTGCTCCGATCTTAAAGTTAAAAGAAGGCAGTTCCACCGTCTCACCAGCCAGCAGCCTTGTCATATCCTGATTAAAGAGCGTCGTATCGATGGCTTCCAGACATTCAAAATTATAATCGCCGTTCTCATCTTTCGGCGTATCCTCCCGGTTGACAAAGTAATCGTCCACCGCAATCGGGTGCGGCTTGAGTCCATAGGAAGCAAGCTGCACGGATAATCGGTGGGAAAATGTGGTCTTACCGGAGGAGGAAGGTCCCGCAATCATGACGAACTTCACGCCCCCACGTTCTACGATCTCCTTGGCAATCTCTGCGATCCTGCGCTCCTGCAGAGCCTCCTGCAATAAGATGATATCACTCAGACCGCCTTCACATATCCTGTCATTCAGATCGCCCACTGTATCAATGCCAAGCTTCTCACCCCAGTCTGTTCCTTTTCTCAGCGTCTCAAACAGCTTTTCCCTGGAAGCCAGCGGCTGTACCGTCAACGGATCGTTCATTTCCGGCAGCATCAGCATAAATCCATTGTTGAAGGGCAGCAGATCAAACTCCCTGACATATCCTGCATTGGGCAGCATATAGCCATAATAATAATCCTGATAACCGTCTATCTCATAGATATTGACCTGAGAACCACGGCGGTAACGGAACAATTTATCCTTATCAGCCATACCTGCTTTGGCAAAAATCTCCCTCGCCTCATCTGTGTTCATGGAATACTTATTGATCTTTGTCTTCGCTGCAACCAGTTCCCCCATGCGCGCTTTTACTTTATCAATAAAGGCCTGATTGATCGTCAGTCCGCCTTTCGGACTGACATAGTACCCATTACCGATGGTATATTCCACCTTGACCTGCTTTACCTTGGAAGAATCTTTTTCCTCTGCCTCCAAAATATCTGCTACAGCTTTGACCATGGTCAGGATCGCTGTACGCACATAAGTTTTATGTCCGATGGACTCCCTTCTGGTGATCAGCCTAACCACGGCGTTCTTATCCACAGTCTTTGTCAATTCACGGATCTTATCATCCTCCATAACCACTGCGATCAGCCCATCATGCTTCGCCTGATATTCCTCTACAACCTCCTCATATGTGATCCCCTTTGGATATTCTTTCTTTTCCCCCTCAATTGTCAGTATCACCTTCTCCATGCTTCCTTTGTCCTTTCTTTTCCCTATTCTCATATATACCCATATTATATTATGGAAACGCTGATGAAAGCGTTTCCCGCACTTTCTTACACCACAATAAAGGGTTCCTTCTGCGATGCGCACACCACAGTCATCTCTGGCATATTCTTTAAGATAAACTGCTTCATATAAGATAAAAATATCTTCTCGATCCCATAATGTCCCGCATCTATAATGCCCAGACCTTTTGCCACAGAGTCGATCCCTTCATGATGATCGATATCTCCCGTAATCAGGACATCCGCTCCCGCCTTTAAAGCATAGCTGCTCCTTTTTTTGCCGGACCCCGGCGAGATCGCGGCAATCCGTATCCTCATATCAGGATCTCCGTAGATTCTGACCGAATCAACCAAAAATACTTCTTTGACCAGTTCCGCGCATTCCCGCAGGCTCATTTCCTGGGGCAGACGTCCTGCCCTGCCCACGCCTTCCTTGGATAATGCGTCTTCATATGTAATATCCAGCACGGTTCTGTCAAGCAGCCCCAGACGGTCAGCCGCCTCATCCGCCATACCCATCACGTCAAAATTGGTGTGCATCGCATAGCAGCATACATCCGCCTGTATCAGTTTGAATAATCTCCTGCCCACGATATCATCCTCAGTTAAGCTTGAAACATTTGGAAAAATCAGAGGGTGATGCGTCAAAAGCAAATCCGTATCGGAAAGCACTGCCTCCTCCACAACCTCATCCGTTGCATCCACAGAAAGCAGTATCTTTTCAATCTCCTTCTTTTTTCTGCCGCACATCAATCCACTATTATCCCAGCTTTCCGCAAAGGATGGCGGGGAAAGCGCCTCCAGCTGCCTGATCACTTCCTCCAACTGCATATCGACACCTTTACCTTTCTTAGATTGATTTTACCTGACAAACCTGTTTCACGCATAATACGATAATGCAGCCTCAATCCTTCGCTGCTTCTCTTGCAGTTCCGATAATCTCTGCCTCTGCCGTCTGCTTGCAGCCGTATCCCGTTCCGCTCCGATGGCCTTTTGAAGCCCGGAAAGAATATCACGGGTTACCGTCTGCTCATGCAGCAGCCATTCATATAAGACAGGATGATGTCCCTCTAATAATAATCTCCCGTATGCGTCATAAATATCCTGACATTCCTCCGCCAGTTTTACCTGCTCCTCCTGCCAGACCGCCCGCAGCATCGGATAATACTTACCATCCTCTTTCACCATATCCTCTTTTGTAATGGCATATCCATGCTGTCTTAAAAACCTGCGTACCAGAAACAGCTCAGACTGTGGCTGTAATATGATCTGCTTCATCGTTTTCGCCTTCTCTGGCGCATCCTCTAAAATATGGCATATCAGGGCGCCTCCCATACCGGCACAGATCATGCAGTCCGCTTCCCCGATTCCCAGCATCCGAAGTCCATCCGATAGCCTAAGTTCAATGGCATCCTCCATCCGGTAAAGAGCGACATTCTTTCTGGCAGTCTCTAACGGTCCCGGTCTGACATCCATGGCAATTACTTTGGAAAAGATCTTCTGTTGTATCAACCAGATACTTACATATCCATGATCACAACCGATATCCGCCGCGATTTTACCCGGTTCAGCCAGTGCGGCTACCGCCTGCAGTCGTCTTGATAAGGTCACCATCATTCCAGATAATCCCTGATCCGCTTGCTTCTGCTCGGATGACGGAGCTTTCTTAATGCCTTTGCCTCAATCTGACGGATACGCTCTCTTGTGACGGAAAATTCTTTTCCGACCTCCTCCAGCGTCCTGGCGCGTCCATCCACCAGTCCAAAGCGGAGAGTCAATACTTTTCTCTCTCTCTCAGTCAGCGTGTCCAGTATCTCATCAAGCTGTTCCCGAAGCATCGTAGATGCGGCTGCCTCTGCAGGCACAGGCACATTGTCATCCTGAATAAAATCTCCCAGATGGCTGTCCTCTTCCTCGCCGATCGGCGTCTCCAAAGATACCGGTTCCTGTGAAATCTTTAAGATCTCCCGCACCTTTTCTTCCGGAATATCCATACGCGACGCTATCTCCGCCGGAGAAGGTTCCCTACCAAGCTCCTGCAATAGCTGACGGTTAATCCTGATGATCTTATTGATCGTCTCCACCATATGCACCGGAATACGGATCGTCCTTGCCTGATCAGCGATCGCCCTCGTGATCGCCTGCCTAATCCACCATGTTGCATACGTCGAGAATTTATATCCTTTTCGATAATCAAATTTCTCCACTGCTTTGATTAGTCCCAGATTGCCTTCCTGGATCAGGTCTAAAAAGAGCATACCTCTTCCCACATACCTCTTCGCGATGCTGACTACCAGTCGGAGATTCGCCTCAGAAAGATCCTGCGCAGCCGCCCTTCCTTCTTCAATCAGAGCATCCTGTTCTTCCAGCTTTTTGATCAGTTTCTTTCTTTTTGACTCTGACGTTTCTTTTTCCAGTTTTTTCTCCAGTTCCTTTTGTTCTTCCTCAGCCTCGATGCCTGCTTCCATTTTTTTCGCCAGAGCAATCTCATCATCAGCGCTAAGAAGCGGCACCCGTCCAATCTCTTTCAGATACATTCGAACCGGATCCTCGATACTGACGCCATCTCCCAGAGCACTTTCCAGATTCTCCATATCGAGTTCAAGATCTGCCGCATCTTCTAAGGAAAGTTCTTCCTCCGGAATATCATCATCCTCAATCGTATCAATTCTCAGAAGGATCTTGTTCTTATCCAAAGCATCCCATATCTTGTCAAACTGTTCCTCTTCCAGATTCAGTTCCGCAAAAGAATCAATTACCTCCTGATATTCCGCATATCCTCTCTTTTTCGCAGATGTCAGAAGCGACTTCAGTTTCTCATCAAATTTTGCTTGTGTGTTTTCATCCATTTTAATATATATGCTCCTTTCATAATTAACGGCAGTCTTTGCCGTATGCCTTAAATTTTTCTTTTATATCCTTAATCTAAAACAAAATGCATCCGCTCTAATGCTTCTAATGCTTTTTTCGCCTCAACCACACGCTGTACTGCACTAACATCTTTCCCCATCTTGGCGGTATAATATGCAAAACTGTTTCTTTTTACATTCAAAATAATATCTCGAAACGCCTGCTCCCGTTCTTCCTTCGTCTCAATCCTCGCAAGGGGCGTATGGAAAATCTCCGCTACGGCGTTTCGCTCCTGTTGGTCGTCAAACAAATCCATGATTGCAGCCGGATTGTCATGACCTGCTTCATGATCCTCAAACAACTGCTTTGCCACCTTTTGATAAAGCTCGTCCGTAAAGTCTTCCGGAGTGATATAACCCTCTATCTTTGCAAACAATCCTGGTTCTTCGGCAAGCCATGTGAGCAGTACCCGCTGTACCTTCTTCTGGCCGTCCTCCACCGTATTTTTGTTCTGTATACCAGAACGGGCTTCCGGCAGCCTGACCTTCACTCCCGCCGCTGCCTGACTGACCACCAGTTTTCTCAGGCTCTGCGGATTGATCTGGTGAACCTCCGCAACCGCAGACAGATAATTTTCACGCTCAATCTCTTCCTCAAACTGACAGAGCTTTTTGGCTATTTCCGTGTAAAATCTGGTTTTTTCCTCAGGGTCCTCCAGCTTATAATTTCTCTTTAACATACGGATCTCAAACAAAAAACTGTTTTCCGCATCCTCTATTCGTTTTTCAAATTCCTCTGTCCCCAGATTCTTGATAAATTCATCCGGGTCCTTATATGGCTGCATATTGATGATCCTGCAGCTCAGCATGGCGTCCCTCAGAATACCGATTGCTCTCAGAGCCGCATTTACACCGGCATCATCACTGTCATACGCCAGATAGACATTCTGCGTATAACGTTTTAATAACATAGCCTGTCCGGGTGTAAATGCAGTTCCCAGCGACGCCGCCGCCTGAGTAAATCCCGCCTGATGCATGGCAATCACATCCATATAACCCTCACAGAGAATGATTCCGTTTTTTCTTGACGTCCGGGCAAAATTGAGGCCATAAAGATTTCTTGATTTATCAAAAATCTCTGTTTCCGGTGAATTAAGATATTTGGGTTTCGCATCCCCCATGACCCTTCCACCAAATCCGATCACCTTACCATTCACATCCTGTATTGGAAACATCACCCGGTTAAAAAACTTGTCGCTCATGCCATATTTTTCATGAAATACGGCAAGTCCGGAATCCCGTATCAGCCCGTCGTCATACCCTTTCTTTTTTAGATATCTTACAAGCCCATCACTATACTGCAATGAGTACCCCAGACCAAACCGCTGCATCGTCTCCTCCGATAGCTGCCGGTCCGTCAGATATCGTTTTCCAAGTGCTCCCTGCTCGCTCCGCAATGCATAGAAATAGTATTTTGCAGCTTCCTTATTGATTTCAAATAGCTTCGCCCGCCTGCTTTCCTTCTGCCGCATTTCCTCCGTGTATTCCACTTCAGGAAGACTGACATTGACCCGCTCCGCCAGTACACGCAATGCTTCAGGAAAATTAAAATTCTCATACTCCATGACAAAGCTGATGACATTGCCCCCTTTATGACAGCCGAAACAATAATACATCTGCTTATGCTGCGATACGCTAAAAGAAGGCGACTTCTCACTATGAAAGGGACACAGTCCGAAATAATTTCCTCCCTGCCGTTTCAAGGAAACATACCCGGAAATCACATCCACAATATCATTTTTCTGCCGGACTTCCTCCACCAATTCCTGCGGATAGTACATACCTTATCCTTTCACTTTATCCTTTCAATCGACAAAATCTGATAGGCAACTGTAAAAATTGTCTATACACTTTTGAAATGTAATGAGTGCATCAAAAGCCTTATTTAAATGCTGCCTGTCAAACTCTTTTGTGCCGTTTGACACTAATAGCTTTCAGTTAGGGCTTTTGACACCCTAATCCTGATTATCAATTGCAAACTCGCTTTGGCTACTATGTCCGGCTTACATGACTTTTTGTTTGATCATCCATGCCACGACTTTGGTATAAAAATCTCCTCATACAGGG
>CAMWHY010000139.1 GCA_947174185.1 uncultured Lachnospiraceae bacterium
ATATTGTGTTCTTTGGAAGCTATGAGCAGGATAATAATATAGAAAACGGAGCGGAGCCAATCGCATGGCAGGTGCTGGAGATATCGGATGGTCAGGCACTGTTGCTCAGCGTAGATGTTCTGGATGCTAAAGCATATGATACAGAACCTGCAGTTATTTAGTGGAAGGACTGTTCCCTGCGGGAATGGCTGAACAGCGAATTTTATCAGACAACATTTTCTGAAGAAGAGCGGTTGCAGATCTACGATCATTGTCTATTCGAGGGATGGGATCTCGTAGTGGACAAGGTTTTTATCATGGGGAACGATGATATTATTAAATATTTGGAAAGAGGTTCTTTGGGATATGGAAGTGCAAGAGTTTCAGACATACGTGGGAGATCAAGGGCAGTTCCGACGGTATATGCACAGGTGAAAGGGTGTTCCTCTGTGGATGGTTATACTAGTTGGTGGCTGCGTTCAGATGCTGTAGAGGACCATGTGTTATTTTGTATTGATGCGAAAGGACTAACTTATAATAGTATAATGATTTATAATTATAGTCAGATCTCGGCGAATGATGTTCGGGGCATCCGCCCTGTCATAAGCATCTCTGTGCTAGGTTATTGAAATGGCGGTTCTTATGAAAGAGCAGAACTAACAGTATATTTTTATCATAGGTATTGCCGCCATAAAACTGTTTGAATCCAGCGGATTTTATGACCGATGGGTAAAGATGTGTCTAAATGGTTATTAGCTGAAACACTCTATGCTAAAAAGAATAAAAAATTAGAGATTCATTTTAGAATATTTCAAAAGATAGCTTTACTTTTTATGCCTCTCTGCTGTAGACTGTAGATTGTAGAAATAAAAGCGGTCATAATTTTTATGTTTGGAACGCACTTAAAATAAGGGGATAGGAGATATACAGGATGATAGCTTTAACAGAAGTAAACAGCGAAGAACAGATCGAGAGGACTGCCAGACTTGCCCATGAGATTTGGCATCAGCATTTTACACCGATCATTGGCGCGGATCAGGTGGAGTATATGCTTGGAAAATTTCAGAATGCGGAGGCAATGAAACGGCAGATGGAGCAGGAGGGTTATACATATCTGTCGGTGTTAGATGGAGATGAGCCGGTGGGTTATACGGGATTTAAAAAAGAAACAAACCGGATGTTTTTAAGCAAGCTTTATGTAAAAGAAGACCATCGCAGTCAGGGGATTGGGAGGCTGATGTTTGAGGAGATCAAAAAACGCTCTGAGGGACTGGATAATATTTATCTTACGGTCAACAAGCATAATGACGTAACGATTGCAATCTACCGTCATATGGGATTTGAATTGATCGACTCGGTAGTGACCGACATCGGCGGCGGGTATGTGATGGATGATTATATCTTTCAGTTTACCATATCAGCAAAAAATCAAGTGTGAACGCGGTGAGCATTTATAAAGATTTTTGGTTTATCGGGTTAAGTTTGCCTAAAAAATGCCGATATATATGATAACCACATTTAGCTGAAACGGATTTCAGCTTTCTGCGTAATATTTCAAAGGAGCATGGATGAGCCTATGAATATTAATACGAATCAGACAGGCGCAGTCTCTTCAAAGAGAAGCGTATCAGGGCGTTCCAATTTATATGTTAAGAATTCTTATGTCAATGACTATATAAAACAGAGAAGCCAACAGAAGAAGTCATATAACAAGTATAGTAATGGCACCGGGGAGGAGGAGAGTGCGTCTTCTCTCAGGGAGTTGATGTATGAGAAGCGCAAGAAGGATAAGAATGATGATTTTTATAGCAGGTTCACGCAGAACTCATACAACTATGCAGAATCTATCAGGGCAAGCCGCGCTAAGAATCAAAAAACGAAGGCAAAGGTGAAAAAACTGCGGTACAGCCATAAGGCAATCTCTTCCCAGATTATGAAATGCAAGACCTCCGTTTCGGCAAAGCAGGTAGCTGGAAAGGCGAAGAGAGAGGTTGTCAGATTGCGGCAGAAGAAGCTGAGCGCGCAGTATGATCCTGAGGAGGTTCAGATTGCGCTTACCCATGCCATGAAGATCGAGCGGGTGGCAAAGAAAAAAGTGAAGCATCTTCTTGAGGAGGAAATGGTAAAAGTAACCGGCGGACCATGCGCCGGAGAGCTTGAAGAAAAGATGGATGAAAGCTCTGATCAGGAAAAAGCTGAAGATGCCATCGCTGCAATGGAAAACGGAATGTCCGGTAAAGATGCGGCAGCGATGCAGCAGAGACGGGCAATGTCATCCCAGGAGCAGGCGCAGTATATACAGGAGCAGATGCAGGCGATGCAGGAAATGATGCAGGCGCAGATGGAGCAGATGCAATATGCTATGGAGATGGCGCAGGAGCAGATGAGAGCTTCCATGGAAGATATGATGTCAGAGTTCATGGAGGAAATGCAGGAGTCCATGGAGAAGCTTCTGGAGGAATCCGGTCTGTCAGATCTTTTGGAGGAAATGGCGGGCGGTTTTGATATGGAGATGGATCCGGCGGATTATCACATGATGAAGCTAAAACATAGGGCAAAAGAGTTAAAGGAGATCGCGGAAGCGGATGCAGAGTATCTGAAGGCTGTTTTTGACCGGCTGGAAAGAATGAAGGATTCGGCATTACAGGGATTTTCCGGCAATTCTGATAATAGCGCGGCTTCGTTTGCCAGCGTACCCGCAGGGGGTGGTGTGGTTGCCCCTGTGAGCACAGAAAGCGCAGCGGAGATCGTACATGATTCAGCAGGTATCGAAAGCACAGCGAGTACGGGGACGTTTTCGTCTGTGGGCATTTCAGTAAGCTCACCAGTGCTGGCAGTAGGCGGAAGTGTAGATGTTTCAATATAGTTGAAATATAAATAAATTGATAAAAACGGCTATTCCAGTTTGATTTAGAATAGTCGTTTTTTTAATTATGCATAGATGGGAATTTTGCGCGGATAGGTATATTTCGATGGATTTCGCAGTTTTTTTGTGATAAAATAAACAAAAATAGTTGACCAAATACGCTTAAAGTTCGTTGCGTATGAAGCAATAAATAAAGAAAATAAAAAAAGAGAATATAAATAAAGAGGAACATAAATTAAAGAATAGGAGGAAAAAAACATGTTATTAAAAGACAAAGTGGCTATTGTAACCGGCGGAAGCAGAGGGATTGGGTTTGCGACAGTGGAAGCATTTATCAGGGAAGGGGCAAAGGTAGTTCTTGGTGCTTCCAGAGAAGAGACAGCAGCCAAGGCGGTAGCGACACTGAAGGAAAAATATCCGGATGCGTCGGTTAGTTCCATGATTCCAAAGCTGTCGGATTATAATGAGGTGAAGGCAGCATTTGATAAGGTTGAGGAAGAGTTTGGTGGAATTGATATTCTGGTGAACAATGCAGGTGTTTCGGAGAGTACGCCGTTTGAACAATATACGGAAGAATTGTTTGATAAGGTGATCGATCTGAATGTCAAAGGAATTTACAACTGTTCCAAGGCTGCTGTTGAGATCATGCAGAAGAAGGGAAAGGGTGTGATCCTGAATACCAGTTCCATAGTAAGCATTTCCGGTCAGCCGTCAGGCGTTGCTTACCCCACATCGAAATTTGCGGTCAACGGATTTACATTGTCTTTGGCAAGAGAATTAGGACCGAAGGGTATCCGTGTCAACGCAGTTGCACCGGGCATCACAAACACAGATATGATGCAGGCGGTGCCGAAGGAAGTGATCGAGCCGTTGATTGCGAGGATTCCGTTAAAGAGACTTGGCGAACCGGAAGATATTGCAAATGCGTTTGTATTCCTTGCATCGGATATGGCGGATTATATTACCGGCGTTACGCTGAGCGTTGACGGTATGGCGAGAACATAGAGATAAAGATAAAATACAGTAACACATTATTTTATTTTTGAATATACTTCTATTGAATTATTCAAGGAGTAAAATAATGTGCGGAATTGCCGGAATGTGTGATTTTCATCAGAATTTTACCGCAACGGAAGATGAAAAGCATAGGCATCTGGATACATTGATCAGTATGCGCAGATCGATTGCCCATCGGGGCAACGATCAAAGCGGCGAGTGGATAAGCGCACATGCGGGGGTTAGCCACACACGCTTATCCATCCGGGATATCAAAAACGGAACTCAGCCGATGGTAAAAGATCAATATGTGATTGTTTACAACGGGGAAATCTATAATACTGATGAACTGACAGGAAAGTTAAAAAACAGGGGATATGTCTTTGAGACGACATGCGACACGGAAGCGATTCTTTATGCGTATATGGAATACGGCTGTGAGTGTGTCAAGCATTTAAATGGCATCTTTGCATTTGCTGTCTGGGATGGACGTCGGCAGCAGCTGTTTCTTGCCCGTGACCATGCCGGTGTAAAACCGCTGTTTTATACGGTTCAGGATGGTATGCTGGTGTTTGGTTCGGAGCTGAAAGCGCTGTTTGCCCATCCTGCCATAAATCCGGAAGTTGATCTTGACAGCTTTCGTCAGATCTTTGGAGTGGGACCGGCAAGAACGCAGGGGTGTGGTGTATTTAAGAATATATATGAAATTCCTGCAGGATATTATGCCGTGTATCATGAGGACGGTCTGTATCTGCAAAAATATTGGGATATTGTCAGCCGTGAGCATACGGATTCTTATGAAAGAACAGTGGAAAAAGTTTCTTATCTGGTAAGGGATTCCATAAAACGACAGATGATATCGGATGTACCAGTCTGCTGTTTTCTTTCCGGTGGTATTGATTCCAGTATTGTTACGGCGATCGCCGCAGATGTGATGGAACGTGATGGAAGTAGACTAAATACATTTTCCTTTGATTTTGCGGGAAATGATCAATATTTTCAGGCCAATTCTTTTCAGCCGGAGCGGGACCGACCTTATGTAGATAAGATGCTTTCTCATATTAATGTACATCATACGTATCTGCAATGTGAGGAATATGAGCTTGCAGATCTTTTAGAGGAGGCAGTGTGTGCCAAAGATCTGCCCGGCATGGCGGACGTTGACGCTTCTATGCTTTATTTCTGCCGTCTTGTGAAACGGGATAACAAGGTGGCGCTGACCGGGGAGTGTGCGGATGAGATTTTCGGCGGTTATCCATGGTTCTATCGGGAAGATCTGATGGAGGGAGAAGGCTTCCCATGGTCAAAAAAGATGGATGTAAGGGAATGTCTGTTACAGGATGACTTCATTAAAAAACTCGATCTGGAGAATTATGTCCACGATCAATATGAGGCTTCGATCCGTAAGGTGCCGGCTTTATACGGGGAGAGTCCGGAGGAGGCAAAACGCCGGAGGATTGCTTATCTGAATATCAAATGGTTTATGCAGACATTATTAGACAGAATGGACAGAACCAGCATGTATTCCGGACTGGAGGCGAGGGTGCCGTTTGCCGATCATCGGATTATCGAATATGTCTTTAATGTTCCCTGGGAAATGAAGCGGAAAAATGGCGTAGAAAAATCACTGCTTCGGGATGCGTTAAAAGACGTACTTCCGGAAGAACTTTTAATGCGGAAGAAAAGTCCGTATCCCAAGACGTATGATCCAAAATATGAAAAGTTATTAAAACAGAAGCTGAAGGAGATTCTTTCCAGACCGGATGCGCCGATCCATGCGCTGGTTGATGCGGATAAAGTGTATCGTTTTATGGAGGCTCCGGCAGAATATGGAAAACCGTGGTTCGGACAGCTGATGGCTGCACCGCAGCTATTGGCGTATATGCTACAGATCAATGAGTGGCTGGAGAGATACCGTCCGAAGATAAGCTTTGTATGATATATGAATAGAAGGATGATGCAATAAAACAGGGCTGTCATGTTGGATGACAGCCCTGTTTATCTGCATTATATACTTATGATTGTGCAGCCAGATTTTGTGCTCCTTCCGTAATATCAATCACAGGATTCTTTTTCCGGGTTCTGCGTTTCTTAGGCGCAGGTTTGGTGGTTTCTGCCACTGCTTGTTCGGAGCCGGTTTCTGCGGCATTTGTAGTCGCTTCTGCTGCCGCTTGTTCAGAATCAGTTTCTGCAGCATTTGTAGTCGCTTCTGCTGCCGCTTGTTCAGAATCAGTTTCTGTGACATTTGTAGTTGATTCTGCTGCCGTTTTTTCAGAGTCAGCTTCTGCGGGAGTATCCTTAGTAATAGACTCCGATTCATTCTTCTGTGTAGCTGCCACGGAAGTTTTTGATTCATTTTGCGCTTCCTCTTCTATCAGGCTGCTGTTTTCCTGTTGCTCTGTATCCTTTTGTGGGATAGATTCCTGGTTTTTAGATGCTTTTCTGGCATTGCGAGCTTGTTTTTTAGCTTCCTTTTTTGCGTTACGTGCTTCTTCCAATGCCTCTTTTTTGGCAATGCGTTCCTGCCTGCGGTTTTCCTTGGTCTGGTCTGCCAGTTCCTTCTTTTCCTCTCTGATGCGAATGCGTTGGTTTTTGCTGATCTCTTTTTTAGCAACCTTTTCTACCACCTTAATCTCTGCTTTTGCATCACGCATATGCTTCCCCATACCTTTGTAAGGGTCGTAGATAAAATAAGGTACGGCGGAGAGAAATAGGATGACGATACCTGCCATGGCAATATAAGGCAGGAGCAAACCATACGGCATAAAATTCATCTCAAAGCAGATAAACATTGTCATCATAAGCGGAAACAAAAGGGGAAACAGCACTCGGTTAATCAGACGCAGTATAGGGTAATGATCCAGACTGCGATCCTGTGCCAGCATCGCGCCTTCTATTCCGGTTATTGCCAGCATCAGCACACAGATTTCTGATTGAAAGCCGTAAAGTGCGCCACAGAGGATGACCAATGCCGTAGACAGAAGGAATAGAATAATGCTGTAACCACGGCGGAAAGCATTCTTACATTCCTGCATGCCTTCCAGCTTGTCCTTGGAGATGCCGTGCAGGAGATAAATCTGTTCTGTCATATTTTCACGAAATTCCTGATTGTATCTGCTGAGTTCCTCTGTCTGTATCAGACCGTCGTTGATCTGATCACGAAAGCTGTCAATAACGCTTTGCTCCTGTTTAAGATCTTCCATCAGCGCGTCTTCCATGGCTCTGCGTTTTAACATCTGCTGACGGATATATTCTGTTTTCTGGATTCGCGGACTTTCCTTGATATCGCTGGTGATCTGTAGATAATCCATTTCATTAATGGATACGTCGTTCGCTTCTTTTTTACTGTTACCCATATGTAGCGCCTCCCCAAATGATTTGATTTTAAGACAGATCTTCTATGATATTGGTCTGCATAAAAATAGATGTAAGGTTTACATAGTATCTTATTTATTATATTATTACTTTAACATAAAAGTCAAATAAAGC